>CAYUGP010000008.1:0-7701 GCA_964444315.1 uncultured Oscillospiraceae bacterium
CAGATAAGCCTCATAGATTCTGACTTTTTCCTTGGAGACGAGTAAGTAAAGGAGAGTGTAAATGATATCATTTGAAAGCGACTATATTGCCGGCGCGCACCCGGAAGTTTTGAAGAGATTGGTCGAGACCAACCTTGAGCCCATGCCGGGCTACGGCTCTGACCGTTTCTCCTGCAGCGCAAAGGAAAAGATAAGAAAGGCCATAGGTCTTGAGGATGCTCAGGTGGAGTTCATAGCAGGAGGCACGCAGACCAATGCCGTTGTCATCTCTACCATGCTTAAGGACTATGAAGGAGTCATAGCGGCAAAGACAGGACACATAGCAGCCCACGAAGCGGGATCCATAGAATACACGGGGCACGAGGTCCTGGAGCTTCCCCAGAAGGAAGGCAAGATCGAAGCGGATACTCTGAGAGAATATCTTGAGCGCTTTTATGCGGACGGAAGCCATGAACACATGACTTTCCCGGGCATGGTATACATATCCCATCCGACGGAATACGGCACCCTCTATTCAAAGAAAGAGCTGACGGATATATACGGTATTTGCAAAGAGTACGGCATGACTCTGTTCCTTGATGGAGCGAGGCTTGGCTACGGGCTCATGAGCTATGACACAGATCTCAGTCTTCATGACATCGCATGTCTTTGTGACGTTTTCTACATAGGAGGCACTAAGGTGGGAGCCCTGTGCGGAGAAGCAGTGGTATTCACTCACGGTAACAGACCGGCACACTTCCTTACTTCGGTCAAAAAAAGAGGAGCTCTCCTTGCAAAGGGAAGGCTCATCGGGGTGCAGTTCGACGCCCTGTTCACGGACGATCTTTACTTCAGGATAGGCAGGTACGGCATAGATGCGGCGGAGAGGGTCAGGAAGATCTTCGCGGCTGCGGGAGTGCCCATGTTCATAGATTCTCCCACAAATCAACAGTTTCCCATCCTTGAGGATTCAAAGATAGAGAAGCTGCAGGAGACTATGGCTTTCAGCATCTGGGAAAGATATGACGAAACACACAGCGTCGTCCGTTTCGCCACCAGCTGGTCAACGACACAAGAGGACCTGGAGGCTTTGGAAAGGGCCTTTCTTCCCAGGTAGTTTATTTCACTTCACGTATACTATATCACCTTTTTCCTTATATGGAGCTGCAGGGTGCTCGGGATCTGGGTATCCCAGTACACAGGTCCCGTAAGCTATGTGGTCTTCGGGGATCCCGAGTTCACTGAAGACCGCCCGTATGCTTGGAAGGTCGCTCCTTCCCTTTATGCGGTTGATCCATACGGAACCTACGCCGAAGGACTGGGCAGCGATCATCATGCTCATGATGGCGGCGGAGTTGTCCTCAATGCCGAAAGTGTTGTCTCTTTTGTTCGTGGGGATCACAACGGCCGCAGCCTGATCATATATCTTAAACGGGATGCCGGAGTCCTTTTCTACGGCATCTTTTAATTTGGTTATCATTTCCCTGTTTGTTATCACCGTGAATCTCCAGGTCTTAAGACCGTTGCCTGAGGGCGCATGTATGGCTGCATCCATTATCTCAGCCAGCACTTCGTCCTCTATTTTTCTGTCCGTATAGTTTCTTACGCTCCTTCTGGAGCGTATGGCATCCATGACTTCGTTCATCCTTTTATCTCCTTTCTCCTTTTCCTTGATTATACACCAGGAACAGGGTGATTTACAAAGCTGGCCGGCCTTTGAGAACAGGAAAATAATCGACACAAAAGCTGCTAACTAAGATATAATAATAAGTGGTTTAGTTTGTTCAAAAATCATGTAAATATATATATTCAGGAGGTACGCAATGGCTGACAGCAAGATAAAGGAAGTATCGGTTTACAAGAGCGGATGCATAGTCAAAAGACAGGGCACCGTGCATCTGGAAAAGGGTAGCCAGACGGTGAAGCTCCAGGGCCTCAGGGCAGCGGAAGGAAACTTCATATCCAGCGACTCGGTCAAGCTTGCCGTGGACGGCAGAGTGACAGGCTCAAACATTCAGGTGGAGCAGCTTTCAAACCGCGAGATAGCTGATATAGTAAAACCCATAACAGATCAGATAGCGGCCAAGAGCAAGGAACTCGAAGTGCTTCAGCTCCAGGAGGATCTCTGGAGATCCAATTCGGATTTCACCAACAAAGAATCCGTTTCAATCGAAGCCATGGTCAGCTACATCGAAAGTCTTGACGGAAGGCTGGCGGCTCTCAACGCGAAGAAGGCAGCAGCAGAGGAAGAACTGAAGAAGCTGAACAAGGATCTTGACGAACACAGAAAGTTCCTGGCGGAGCCCTATGTAAAGGCAGACCTTGCATGTGATGAAGAGGGGGATTACGCATTCCAGATCACATATTACTGCAGCGACGTTTACTGGCAGCCCTTCTATGAGATCCACACAGACGATGAGACGGAGAACATAGACATACGCTTAAGGGCGAGAGTCAAGCAGTTCACCACAGAGGACTGGGAAGGTGTAAAGCTCAGCCTTTACGCCATGGATCCCTCCCTTTCGGGTACCATACCGACCCTCCGTCCTTCTTACCTCAGCTTTTTTGAGCCGGTGAGATATTCGGCAGGAGCGGGAATGATGCGCATGGCCGGCGCTGCCAAAGCGAACTTCGCCATGGAAGATACGGCAATGGCGGAGGAAATGGAGGCCCCCGTGCTGATGGGTGCAGCCATGAAGGAAGTAAGAACGGCAGGCTCTAGTTTCAAGAGCAATGATTCCATACTTGAATACGAACTTGACGGCAGCTGGGATCTGCCCAAGGGCAAGGAGATCATATGCGACCTGAGCTCCCAGCTCGTAAACTGCAGATATCACGACATATGTGTTCCGAAGCTGGATACCAAGACTTATCTTGCCGCTGAGGTAAAGACCGCAGATGTCGAGCATCTGATGGATACAGATGCGTCCATATACATCAAAGGAACATACATGGGAGATGCTTACCTCAGCATGGATCCTTCAAAGGATACCTATGACATTTCTTTGGGCGTCGACGAGGCTGTAAAGGTGATCCGCAAGCAGACCAAAAAATACACTTCCAATGTCCTTCTCAAGTCCCAGAAAAAGACGGAGCTGGTATATGAGATCACGGTCACCAGCAAAAAGGACAGAAAGTGCGAGCTTCTGCTCGAGGATCAGGTCCCCGTATCCAACGAAAAGACCATAGAGGTCACGGTGGACGAGATCTCAGGTGCGGAGCGCGATGAGGAGACGGGAAAACTCAAATGGAACATCTCTTTAGAGAAGATGGAATCGGTCAAGAAGACCGTTGCCTATACAGTGGCTTATCCTAAGGATAAGATCATAAACAATCTATAATCAAAGGAGATTAAAGTATCAAATGAGCAGTTTTGAAAATCTCAGAGTAGTAGACAATTTCTATCAGACATCGCTGTTTTTCCCCATGCCCACGGTGGTCATAAGCACCCTGTGTGAAGACGGGAGCACGTCTCTCGGACCCTATTCCCTCATTCAGCCCTACTATGTGGCAGGCAAGGATTTTTATGCGATGCTTCTTTCGTGCAGGAATTCATCCAACACAGCGCAGCACATTTTAAGGGACGGCAAGTGCGCCATCAACTTCATAGATGACGACCCAAAGAGCTTCAAGGAAGCAGTCAAACTCAGCTGGCCCGGAGACACTCCCGCAGAGAAGATGAAGAACTGCAATTTCAGGCTTGAAAAGAGCCAGATCGAAGAGGAGACCGGTGAAAAAAGACCTATGGTCATGACGGATGCCATACAGGTCATAGAGTGCAGCTGGGTCAGGGAACTGGACCATGCCGAAAACGACAAGCCCGGTGAACTTCACGGATACAAGCCTCCCTATCATGATTTCAACGGTATCACCTCGGAATTCGGAGCTCATTTTATCCTGAAGGTAGACAGGATACTCATGAAGAAGAAGTACAGCGACGCCATTATAAACGGCGTACGTTCTCAGGATTTCCCGCCTCTTCCCGTAGACTACGGTTACAGAGACAGCAAGAACTTCTGGTTCCACAGAAAGAGAAGAATGAGAGCCGAGCTGCTGCCCGTGAGAAAGACGGATCTGTCATCTGTCAGATATGCTGCTGACAGGATCGATGATAAGATCAAGTTCACGGATGATGCTCTTGAAAAATTGCTCAACGTACCGAGGATCTTCCTCCCCACTGCCCTCAAGGGCTGCGTAGACTGGGCGAGGGAAAACGGCGTTGAACTCATAACCGCCGAACACATGGCCATAATCAACGACAAACGATCGAAGGAAAAGAATAAATAGGAGAAACGCATGCTGAATATCACTAAAGAACAAGAAGACAAAAGACTGACATTCAGGCTCGAGGGAAAACTTGACACTGTCACATCCAACGATCTTGAAGCACAGCTCAGAGACTCCATCGAGGGAGTGGAAGAACTGGTTTTTGACTGCGCAAAACTCGAGTACGTGTCCTCTGCAGGACTGAGAGTGCTCCTTGCCGCTCAGAAACTTATGAACAAGCAGGGCACCATGAAGGTCACCGACGTATGCGAGGAGATAATGAGCATCTTCGAGATGACAGGGTTCTCTGAAATACTGACCATCGAAAACACGGAAAAGCCAGAAGAAGAGTGCTGCTGCGATAAGGAAGAAGAACAGAAGGAAGAGGAAGAGTAAGTGCCTTTAAAAAGCATAAAGGATATGACTGCTTCTGAAAAGAAGAGGCATTCACTATCCGCAAAAATGTTCAGGATCATAGTCGTGAGCTGTATCATCCTCGGTGTAGTCGTGCTTGCCGTAGGAACGATGCTTTACAGCCTGACTCTTTCCAAGCAGTACATAAACGAAGCTTTCAACCTGGCTAATCAGGCATATATGTCCGTGACCCATGGGACAGACTCTGTCAGCCTTTCAAAAGAGGTCATGAGGATATATGAAGGTCTGAGCGAAGAGGAAAGGGCGGGGACCGGCACCTGGGGCTACAGGGCTAATTTCTCAAAGTTCGAATCAGATCACGAGTATGACGTCCTGATCCATATGCTCAGGCAGCTCCTTGAACACAGCGAGGCTTATGCATTGTATATAGCCATGTACGACGGTCAAAACAGCCGCCTTGTGTTCATGGCAGACCCGGATACGGTGAACGGTATGTATCCCGGAGACTGGGAAAAGGTCTCGGAAAAGGAAGTGAAGAAATTCCTATCCTGGGACGGTGAAGGAGTGCTCTATCATATAAGCAGGACTGAAGACGAAGGCTGGCTCTGTACCACGGGAGTTCCCATAAAGGACGAGGCAGGGAATATCTGTTCCTTCATCCTTGCCGACATCACTTTAGATGATCTGGTGAGCGGGATGAAGGGTTACCTGCTGCAGATCAGCATTGTGCTCCTTACAGTCACGGCGCTGATGGCTTTCCTTCTGACCAGGCGCATGCAGCGCACGGTGATCGAACCGGTAAATTCCATAGCGGAAGCAGCCAAGTCCTACGTTGCAGACAAGAGGAGCGGGATCACTGACAAGGATCATTTCCAGACTCTGAACATACGCACCGGAGACGAGATCGAAAACCTGAGCCTCGTCATGGCTGACATGGAAAGGGACCTTACGGAGATAGAAACGGACCTGACCGTTGCTACGGCGCAGAACGAGAGGATAAACACCGAGCTGTCCCTTGCCACAAGGCTTCAGAGCGCTTTCATTCCTCACACTTTCCCGCCTTTCCCGGACAGGACGGAATTCAACATATATGCATCCATGGATCCGGCCAAGGCCGTGGGAGGGGATTTTTATGATTATTTCCTCATAGACCAGGATCACCTGGGATTACTCATTGCCGACGTATCGGGCAAGGGCATTCCGGCGGCTCTCTTCATGATGGTTTCGAAGATCATACTCCAGAGCTGTGCGATGCTGGGAAAATCGGTGTCGGAGATCCTGGAAAAGACAAATCAGGCCATATGCTCAAACAATGAGGAGCAGATGTTTCTCACCGTATGGGTGGGTATACTGGAAATATCCACAGGAAAACTCAAGGCATCCAATGCAGGTCATGAGTATCCCATGATCAAGGCTCCGGGCGGAGATTATGAGATGCTCAAAGACAAACATGGCTTCGTCATAGGCGGTATGGAAGAATCGGTATATACGGAATACGAGCTTTTGCTTGAGCCCGGTTCTAAGATATTCCTTTACACCGACGGCCTGCCCGAAGCTACGGACTCAAACGGTAAGATGTTCGGTACGGAACGCATTCTTGAAGTGCTTAACTCAGACCGGGAGGCCGGTCCTGAGAAGGTGCTCGGTAAAATGAGCAAAGCCGTCGACGGCTTTGTAAAGGATGCGGAGCAGTTCGACGATCTGACCATGCTCTGTTTCGAATACAAAGGGAAAGACTAAGATGGACGATTTATTGACAATAGCTCTCAAGGGAAGGATAGACTCGGAGAATGCGGCTGCCACTGAGGAAGAGATACTCAAGCAGCTCGGCGGCAGTGAAAATGTGGTCCTCGATGCATCGGAACTGGCCTATATTTCAAGCGCGGGGCTCAGGGTCATACTTCACGTAAGGAAGATAGCTTCCGGCCTCAGGATAATAAACGTGAATCCCGAAGTCTACGACATCTTCGAAATGACCGGGTTCATCGACATGATGCCCATAGAGAAGGCTTACAAAGTAGTCAGCATAGAGGGCTGCGAAGAGATAGGAAGGGGAGCCAAGGGTACCGTATACAGGGTGGATAAGGATAACGTTGTCAAGGTTTACAACGACGCCAACGCCCTTGAAGACATCCAGCATGAAAGAGAGGTCGCAAAGATCGCCCTTGTGCTTGGGATACCTACAGCCATATCCTACGACGTGGTGAAGGTTGGAGACAGCTACGGCTCGGTCTTCGAACTTCTCAATGCGAGCTCTTTTTCCAAGATACTTGCGGAAGAGCCTGAAAAGATGGACTGGGTGGTCGACGAGTACGTAAAGCTTTTAAGGCTCATACACAGTACGCTGGTACCGGAAGGGAAACTTCCTGACATGAAGGAAACTGTCCTCATGTGGGCGGAGTTCACCAAGGACTGCATACCAGAGGATGCGGGTAAAAAGCTGGTCGAGCTTGTAAAGGCCATGCCCCATGACGATCATATGGTCCACGGGGATTACCACAGCAAGAACGTGCAGCTTCAGAACGATGAGGTCCTCATCATAGACATGGATACCCTTGCGGTGGGCCATCCGGTATACGAGCTGGCTGCCATGTACAACGCTTATGTGGGATTTTCCGAATATGACCACGGTGTGGTCAAGGAGTTCCAGGGCTTTGACTGGGATACGGCACAGGTCTTCTGGCACAAGACCCTTGCAGCCTACTTAAGGAGCGACGATGAGGAATATATAAAGGAGATCGAAGATAAGGCGAGGATAGTCAGCTATGCCCGCCTCATAAGAAGATCCATAAGGCACGGCGGTCTTGAGAATGAAAAGAGCAAGGCTGAAATAGAGCTCTGGGAAAAAGAACTCACGGAGCTTGTGAGGAAGACTGACAGCATATATTTCGACGCTCCTTTGGGTGAAGCAGCTGATAACGAGCTGGACATAGAGGCGACGGAAGAGAACCTTCACAAGGTCCTTGATTTCATAGACAGGCATCTTGAAGCTGCCGGCTGCCCGCCCAAGGCAATGATGCAGATAGAGATCGCCGCCGAGGAGGTCTTCGTCAACATAGCCAATTACGCCTATGCTCCGGA
>CAYUGP010000008.1:7711-18360 GCA_964444315.1 uncultured Oscillospiraceae bacterium
GGAGGTCTCAGGAGACCCCTTCATGCTCACCAGAACCTTCATAGACCAGGGCATGCCCTACGATCCTCTTGAAAGGGAGGATCCGGACGTGACCCTCAAGGCCGAAGACAGGCCTGTTGGCGGCCTTGGCATATTCATGGTCAAAAAGACCATGGACGATGTGAGCTACGAATACAAAAACGGCAGGAATATACTCAAGCTGAAGAAGAGTTTCTGATACATATGAGTTTTTACGGAAAAATAGATCTTCATATGCATACTACGGTATCCGACGGGACAGACAGCCCCGAGGAGATACTTTTGCATGTAAAGGAAAAGGGTATAAAGATATTTTCCGTCAGTGACCACGATGCCATAAAAGGCTGCAGCATGGTGAATGCGGCCCTTAAGGAAGGCGATCCTGTCTTTATACCGGGAGTGGAGTTCTCTTCAAGAGACGATATGGGAAAGTATCATATCCTGGGATACGGATACAGGCTGGACGCGGCGCCCATAAAAGATCTTGCAGACTACTGCCATGAGCTGCGGCTTACGAAGATAAAGGGAAGAATCAGTTTCCTGGAAAGGGAATACGGATTCACCTTCGCGAAGGAGGACATCGACGAGATACTCGCTCTTGACAATCCGGGTAAACCGCACCTTGGTAATCTCATGGTAAAGTACGGTTATGCAAAGACTAAGGAAGAGGCCATAAACGGGTACATAAACAACGCGTGGCTTAAGAGCAAGTATATCGCACCGGAAACAGCCATAAAGGCTATCCTCGATTCCGGCGGAGTACCGGTGCTGGCACATCCCGTATACGGAAGCGGAGATCAGATCATCGTGGGAGATGAGATGGATGAAAGGCTTCGCCACCTCATAGACAGGGGGCTTAAAGGAGTGGAGGCTTTCTACTCGGGCTTTTCCATAAGACTCATAAAGGAGATGCTTTACTTTGCAGAACGCTACGGTCTTTACGTTACGGCAGGCAGCGATTACCACGGGACAAATAAATTGGTGGAGCTTGGAGATACGGGATTCGATCCCGGTATCGAAGCTCCCGAAGGTATGAAGAGGTTTTTCAGCGACGTTTTATGATAAAGTTCGATACTCTTGATAAAAAGCCGGCACTTTACGATCTGCTGATCGTGGGCGCAGTGCTCGTATGCATTTACACTGTGCTGTTCATCAGCAGCAAAGACAGATACAGTTTTCTTGTTTGCCTTATGCAAACAGCTTTTTTTGTCTATGTCCTGATAAGGCTGATCATAGCATTCTTCAGGCAGCTTAGGTACAATCCGTATTCTTACAATACCATTTACTATTTCGGCTTTTCACTGTTTACCGTATACGTGATCGTCGCCCATGTGATCGTTGCAGTGAACATGATACGTGATCCGCAGGTATACCGGGGGATCTACATGATAAGTGTACTCCTGGGTTCGGCCAAGACCTTTATGCTCCTGAGTTTCCCGTTCCTTTTCATCTTTGCCGTGGCGATGTGCATATCCAATGCATCGCTTTTAAGGCACGAGGGAAAGAGCTTCGTCAACGTTCTGGGAGTCATCCTTTCGGTGCTTCTCGTGGGCGGAGTACTGTTTCTTTTCTTCTTTGACCAATATGCAAGCGGCAGCCAGCTCGAGGTCATGATGCACGACCTGGTGACCAATTTGTTTGCGGCTATCTTCCTCTACTATGAATGCATGGTGCTTGGCGTTATAGTGGCAGATGCCATAGCAGCCCGCTATGAACCGGAAAAGAACAAGGATTTCATCATAATACTCGGCTGCAGCCTCATGCCCGACGGCACACCTACGCCGCTTCTTAAAGGCAGGGTGGACAGAGCCTTTGAATTTGCAAGGAGGCAGAAAGAGGAGACGGGCAAAGATGTATATTTCGTGACCTCGGGAGGCCAGGGGCCGGGAGAGGTCATCTCCGAGAGCCTGTCCATGAAGAACTATCTCATTTCAAAGGGAGTGCCCGAAGACAGGATCGTTGAAGAGGACAGATCGGCCAATACTTTTGAGAACATGGAGTTTTCAAAGGCGAAGATAATGGAGATGGATCCCGGAGCCAAGATCGCTTTTTCGACCACAAATTATCATGTGTTCAGAAGCGGTCTTTACGCAAGGCGTCACAAGATGAGGGCCGTAGGTATGGGTGCGGGGACCAAGTGGTATTTCTGGCCCAACGCTGCCGTCAGAGAATTCGTAGGGCTTCTCACTGCCCATAAATTAAAACAGGCTGCCATCTTGGGCAGCATGGTCGTCATATATATCGCCATGACGCTGGCGGTATATCTTCTGTATTGATATTTAGTGTTTGTCCACGATCTCTGTCCCGTCGAAACTTTCGGGGAAGAGGTCGAAGAACTTCCTGAATTCGTGAATATCAAAGCTTCCGGGGACTGTCGTATATATGCGGTAGTCTCCTGTTTCGTCTGTCATTTCATAGAAGGTATCCGAAAAGCCGAGTTTGAGGTAGAAGTCTCTGCGGCGTATGCGCTGGGGGTTGTTATCGGCATCCTCGTTTACCGGTTCTATGTCCAGCACCATGTTTTTATCGCTGTAAGTCTTCAGAAGATCTTTGACTATGGCTGTCCCGTAACCTTTGCTTCTGAGCTCTTTTTTTGTTGCGAAGTAGAGGAGATAGGCGTAGTCCCCAAGGACCATGACATAGGCAAAGCCTATGAATCTGACTCCATCGTAGTATCCCCACATGTCGATCTCCTTTTTCAGGCTGTATCTCATGAGCATGGGATAGGGCGGCCTTTCGATCTTGGGGAATGCGTCTTCGTAAAGTTCTCTTATCTTTCTGTTCTGAAAGGATAATAAATGTATTTTGTTTTTTCTAAGATCCATTTCCATAACCAATATATGATACAATAAAAGAAGAAAAAAGAACAGTAAAATAGGTGAACGACCATGATGAACCAGAAAGATACGGTAGTCGGGAAGCAGATTACGGACTGTGAAGTCCTGCTTATGATACCCGGCAGGATGGACAAGGAAGTGAAGAAACTTCCATCGTCAGACAATAAGGACGGAAAGATATTCATCGATGCCATAGAAGACTCCATGGAGGAGGAACTCCAGGAAAGTTCAAGGATGAGGTCTCTTGTCAATCCGTCGGACGAATACAAGAGCAGGTTCACCGTACTTGACGAAGCCGATGAGACGGATCTTGAGGAGAAGAGCTTCCTCTGGATCAGGAGGAAGAAGGAAGTAAAGAAACACAGGGTCACGGTTAAGAGCTTCGACAGGAGCTGCCTCGGAGGATGTGTGCTTCATTTCCTCCCGGATCCGGAAATGCCCAGAGGCAGTGAGACCGTCTCATTTCCAGCCTTCATACTCATAGACAGGCACACCTATTCTCGCTTCTGCGTCCTTGAGTTTTACATCAAAGACTGTGACGACGGAGTCCATATACTCGAGGCCTTCCGGCACGGAAGAATGAGGATAGAGTTCGAAGGAAAGAGCTATACGGAAGCTGAGTTCATGGCGTCCGAAAAGCTGAGGATGACCCCCTGGGGAGCCAAGAGGAGTGCTGTATTCGCTTACAACGAACCGTCAGAACGGGAGTGCATAAACTGCCTTGCCAATGAAGAGTCGCCAAAAGACGGCCGTGTGGCCGGATACATGAAAGAGATTGTGGAGACGAAGGACAGGAGCCAGTATGAAGGTATAAGGACCTATGCTTCTACCGCCACGCTTCTTGAAATATGTTCCTTCAAACCGGAGTCTTTTGAGGAGAGGCGGGGGTATCAGACTACGGAGATATTCTTTATAGAGATGCTCCTCATGAGGGATGCTTCCACGGCAAATATAGAGCACAAGCTCTTCAGGGTCTCAGATGATATACGGGACGGTAAGCTGAAGGCAAAGGAAGCAAGAGCCAAACTGGAAGCCATACATGAGGATCTTTCCCAGGCCATACAGTTCTCTGGCGTCAGCCACTACTGCTGGCCTACTGTACAGAGGTCCGTGGAGCTTTTGTCTTCCGATTTCGGGCTGGAAGATATAGAAAAGAAGTATGACGAGACGGAAAATGTCCTTGAGGATATGATAGACGCGATCCAGCGGAAGGAGAGCAAAACTTCGGAAAAGATAAAGAACAGTTTCCTCATCATTCTGACTGCCATGTCCACCTTCAGCACGGTAGAGGGTTCGCTGGACAAGATCCTTGAATCGGATAGCACCTATATAGCGGCGATCATAAGTGTTATCGCTATGTATATCGTGTACAGGATAATTAATAAGCTGAGCGAGAAATAAAGGATTTGAAAAGATCTGCACTAAAAAACGGAGGGGACATCCCTCCGCGATTTTTTGTATCAATACCTTTCGACTTCAATGCCGAGCATCTTCGATAAAGCTTCCAGTTCTTCAGCCACGTCTTCGTAAATCACGACGAAGTGGGGTTCCCAGCCTCTTTCAACTGCCGTATATACGATGGCTTCGGCGTCACCGTCGAGCTCGGTAACAAGTGAAGTGCCAAGGAACTGCTGAGGCATGTCAAGGGCTTTGCCTGTTGCTATGAAGCTTCGGAATGAACCGTCAGCTTCCTTTCCTATACGGAAGACCGTGATCCTGTCTGACGGTTTGCATCCGAACTCAAGGGTAGGTCCTATTTTGCGGTTGCAGTGCACTCCGCACATGGCTCCTGTGTCTTTCCTCGCCAGGGAGCATGCAGCGGTGCCGCAGTGCCAGAAATATACGCGGTTTTTTCCCTCGTCCAGTGATACTGGGTCTCCGAAGAAGACCGGGCTTCCGGAAAGCTTCATTCCTATGTACATGGAGAGGGCTCCGTAGGCGTCCGCCTCACAGGCTGAAGCTATGCCTTCGTCGTTGAGCATGCCAAGAACTGCACATACCGGAGTGCCGTAATCGGTAAAGAAGTCAGGCCAGCATCTTGTGGCCAGGGCTCCGATACCGTTTTGTTTTGCGTACTCGTCATAAGCCTTGTAGAGCCTTACGAAATCCATGAGGTGGTTTTCAGGAGTTTCCTCCAGACCCTTGATGGCTTTCTTTGCCTTCACAAGGTATTCTCTGCATTCATTGTCATTATACGATCTTGCCCTTGCCATGAGCTCTCTTGCTTCAATGGATTCGACCCTTACGCCGAACTGGTAGAGCATATCGCTATCAGAGGCTTTGCCGAACCCGAAGCCCTGAGGGGTCTGTCCTATCTGGGCAAGCTTCAGTTCTCTTAAGGCCTTCTTGAGCTTCGCTGCCTTCAGTACGGCCTGCAGTTTCTTTTGGACCTTTGTCTCGCCTGATGAACCGTAGATATATTCCGGGGTCTTGCCGAACTGTCTCATCATGTTTCCGGCTGAGAAAGCACCTGTAAGTGAATTGAGCCTTAGTCTTCCTCCGTCTATGGCAGGCTCGCGCACCGTCCAGAGGAGAACGTCCGCATCAGGATGCCTTCTCAGGACTTCTTCCATATATGCGCTGTTGGCAAAGGTTATATCCTGGAAAATGATCAGATCCGGTTCCTTGCCGTCCAGAAATTTGCCCATGGCGTCTATGCTCAGAAGCATCTCGTCAGGACATAGCACTGAAGGATCGGTTTGCTTCAGCGTCTGCACCGAATTTTCAAATTCCGCCTTAGCGCTCTCAAGATGAAATGTGGGAACTCCCACCGGAAGATATACTGCCTGAAATTCTTTCATTTTAATTCCTCTTTGTAATACAGTTTTTTGTTTTCTCCCTTTACGCCGGGCCAGGCTCCCTGGGAGACGAGGGGTTTTCTTTGCGGATGGCATATGACCCATTTGGCTCTCTTTAGAAGAAGCTTTGCTTCTGAGTCACCCTTTTCAAGGGCTTCGTCTCTTCTTTGCTTTTCGTCCTCAGTAAGCTCACTGTTCACTCCTCTTTGGAGTATGACTACGCCTTTGAAACCATCGTCAGATACTCTCAGGGGTGAAAGGTGAAGGGTCGTGCCGAACATCTCTATGACGCTGCCTTGGGGTATATAGAAGACTTCAGCCTGGGAAATGTCGTAGGATGGATCCCCGTTTTCATATGATATTTCCCAGCTGTGTCCGAGGACCAGCATGAAGTCCGTTACGGCTATGTTTATCTCTGAGGACTTGTGGTATTCGAAGCCGTTGTAGGTATCGTTCCTTCCGTTGCAGTAACCTGCCTGAACGGACATCCCTCCGTAGAAAGCGGAGCTTATGAGGGAAACGGCAGGGTCCTTTTCCATCTCGCTGTCCGACGGCACATATATATTGCCGTCCTCTGGTATGGGGGTATGCTCCTCCATATATTTTATGAGGCCTGTTACGTCGTATCCATCAATGAGCCTTCCGTAGGATGCAAAGCGGCTGTCACTTATATGATACACGGGCACATCGTTGAGAGCATTGAGGAGTTTAAGCTTTTCCATTTTCTCGTACCACCTTGATGCTCGCTGAGAAGTCCTCTTTCCCCAAGCCCATTTCCAAGGCTTTGTCGTAGACTCTTGCAGCGTTCTCCTCGCCCGGCATTTTAAAGCCTGCTTCCTTTGCCATCTCTAGGCAGATATGCACGTCCTTGTGCTCGTTCTCTATGGAAAAGGCTGTCGTATAGTCCTCTTTTGCTATGGTGTCTTTTTTTGAATCGAGATACCAGTTGCCGGCTCCTCCGTAGGATATGGCTTTTGCAAAGGTCAGTATGTCTATGCCGTATTTCGACGCGAGGGTCGATGTTTCGTTGACTCCATTCTGGATCTGGGATACGAGAGCGTTGTGGCAGATCTTCATGACAAGGCCTTTTCCGTTATCTCCCATCCTGATAACGTTCTCTCCCATATATGAAAGTATGGGAAGGGCTTTTTCATAATCTTCTTCGCTGCCTCCCACGTAGATGCCGAGCTTCCCCGCTATTGCTGCGGGTTTGCTCTTGACCACAGGAGCGTCGATGAAGTGTCCGCCCTTTGCCTTTACCATTTCCGCGATCTCAATGGATACCGACGGGTCTATGGTGGACATGTCTATGCAGAGTTTGCTTTGGTTTATCTCGCTCAATACTTCTTTATATACGGCCATGGAATGCTCGCTTTTGGGCACCATGGTGATGAAGATATCTGCGTTCTGCATGACCTGTGCTGCGCTCTCGCAGGAGACGCCGCCGAGAGAGGCAAGCTTATCCACCTTTTCTTTTACCACGTCGAAGACGTATACCTTATCGCTGTGTTTCTTGATTATGTTCTCGCACATGGATTCACCCATGATGCCGAGACCTACGAATCCTATTTTCATTTTTATGCTGCCTACTCCTTTGCGGTATGATCCCATGCGTCGCGGAAGGTGCCGAGGCCCTGCACGGTGTAGGGGTGTTTTATGGAGTCTTTGTAGACATCGAGTCCGCAGGTCACTATGTCGCAGCCGGCAACGGCGCAGTCAGATATCTGCTTCGGCGTCCTGATGGCCGCGGCTATGATCTGTGTCTTTCCGTAATATCCGTAGTTTTTGTAGATGTCGACTATGTCCTGTATGTATTTCTTGCAGTCTTCGCCGTTTGACTCCTTCCATCCAATGAAGGGGCTTACGAAGAGGCAGCCCGCCTTGGCGGGCAGTATGGCCTGGGCAGGTGAGAATACGAGTGTGAGGTTGGTTCTGATACCTTCCTTTTCGAGTATCCTCGCAGCCTTGAGTCCTCCGTAGACGGAGGGGATCTTGATCACGAAGCAGGGGGATACTTTGCTTATCTCCCTTGCCATTGGCAGGATTTTGTCACAATCCTCAAGCCAGGGATCGATCTCTACGGATACGGGGAAGTCTTTCCAGCTTTTGAATCCCTGGTCTTCAGTCCACTTCGCTATATCTTCGATGGCTGTTCTGAAAGGTTTGCCGGAATTCATTATGTGCTTGGGATTGGTGGTCACGCCGTCGATCCCAAGATACTCGTAAGCTTCCTTTATCTCATCCATCTTTGCGCTGTCTAAAAAGTATTTCATCGTTGATGCCTCCACTGTTATTTAAGGGATGATGCGCTTCCCGCATTCCAGAGTTTTTCGTATTTGATCCCGGTCACCGCTTCGCAGACCTTGATCTCTTCTTCGGTGATCTGCGAGTCGTCTTCTCCTCTTCTTCTTGCCGTTTCTTTTCTCACTATGTCGAATTCCTTCTTTGTGACGGGGAACTTGATGGTGAAGAGAAGGGTGATGGCAAGGAGCACTATCTGTGCGAATACGTAGACGTAGGCTATGCCTTTTTGGGTGGCTGCAGCCTGTCTGAGTCCCTGGGATGCCAGAGTCTCGTCATATCCGACCATGGTAAGGAGCACTCCGATGAGAGCGGCTGAAATGCCGGCTGAGATCTTTCTTGCGAAGGTTGCCATTCCCGAGCAGATACCCGGACGGTTCACTGTCGTTATGAGTTCATCGACGTCTGCGAGGTCTGCGAGTATGGCGTAGATGGTTGTGGATGTTCCGGCCATTGCAAGTCCTATGACAAAGGAAAGGGCCAGTATCACGTAGAAGGGAGCTCCTTCATGGGAGAAGAAGAGCATTGCCAGGGTCGCCAGCATCCTTATAGGTGTGCCAACAATGATGGGGAACTTCTTTGAGGTCCTTGCCATGATCGGTCCGAATACCACCATACCTATGAGCTGAGCTACCAGGAGTACTCCCATCAGTATTGTGAAGTTGCCGCCGCCGTAAGCATTGAGCACGTCATCCACATAGTAGACGGCAAGACCTGTGATAAAGTCAGCTGCACACTGTCCGAAAATGAAGATTGCTATGAAGAGCCTGAATGAACGGCTTCTGAACACTGTGAAGGACTGGGTGAAGGTCTCTCCCAGAGATACCTTTTGTGCCGGCTTGTGGTTCTCCCAGGTGCCGAAGAAGGTGATCAGTATGTTCAGAAGGAATATGACCGAGAAGATGAGGGCTACGGTCAGGTACTGACCGGCATTGGTGTTGTCCTTTATCATCACCGTGGGGATGAGTCCTGCGATGATGGCCCCCAGGGCCGAGAATATCATTCTTGTCGAAGAGAACTTTGCTCTTACGGTATAGTCGTCGACCATGTCCGGAAGGAGTCCGTTATACGGTACCATTACGATGGTGAAGCCTGTTGAAAAGAGCATGTACATGAGCATGTAGAACACGAACTGAGCCGTGACAGAGCCGCCTGCTTTGAAGGGTATCCACATTACTGCAAAGGTGAGGGCTGATATTATTGAGCCCACAAGTATCCAGAACCTTTTGGCGCCGAACTTAGATACCGTACGGTCTGCGATATTTCCCATTATGGGGTCTGTGACTGCGTCCCAGACTTTTCCTACGAGAGGTATGATGCCTGCCAGCGCCGGGGGCATTCCCAGGGCTTTTGTGAGGAATACGGTGTAGAAGGTGCTGATGACTACGAAGGCGCCTCCTCCGTAGATATCACATGCGCCGTAACTCATCCTCGAAGAGGCTTTGTTTTCTCTTACTGCGTTGTCTTTCATGATTATCTCCTGTTTGTTTTATATACTGTTCCTTACGGAATCCAATATCCTGTCTTTGTTTACGCTTTTTGCTCTTACGAATACGGGTGGGCAACCCACCGGGGCGCTTATCTTAGTACTTCCTCCAGAGTAGACCGTTCCGGTAAAGACGTGTACCCATTCGTCATCAGGGAGGAAAACTGTCCTTTCGTTTTGTCCCCTTTCGATGATCGGGGCGACCAGGAGGTCACTTCCCAGCATGTATTCGTCCTTTGCAGCGTAGCATTCCTTTTCATCGTAGCTGTAGAACAGAGGTCTTACGGCCGGACGGCCTGTCTTCTGATATTCTTCAGCCAGATCCTTGTAATACCAGCCGAGAGATGCGTATATGCGTGACATCCTTGCGGCCTGATCCAAAAGAGCCTTGCTTGAGTCGAACTGGACGTTTCTCGAAGGCTGGTTTCCTTCATGGAAACGCATGAGAGGAGAGAAGGCGCCGAGCTCCATCCATCTGAGCAGAAGCTCTTCGTCTCTGGTCATTTTCATGACGGTCGTATAGCCGCCTGCGTCTGAGTGGGAGAGCCCGAATCCGCTCATAGAAAGGGAGAGCATTGCAGTTATGACCGAAGGCAGTCCGTCGTCTTTTGACCAGTCGACGTGCTGGTCTCCCGTCCACATCATGGGTGAGTAAGCGGCGGTCTTGGTGTATCCGGCTCTTGTGAAGAAGAATACCTCTCCCGTCTTTCCTCTTTCCTCTATGGCTTCTTTATTGAGTTTAGCCCAGAGTTCCGGCCATATGTTGTGAAGGGTATATGCGTCTTCGCCCGATGCCGTGATGCTGTCAACGGGCAGATATTCACCGAAGTCGGCCATCCATCCGCCCATCCCAATATCTATCATATTCTCCTGTATGACGCTTTTGTACCAGTCGTAAGCGTCCTTGTTCGTCAGGTCTATCATGGCGGCAGGGAAGGTGGTGATGGTGACCAGATAGTCTTTTCCTTCCTTGTCCTTTACGCACCATCCCTTTTCAGATGCATATTTGTAGAGGGGACCTTCAAGGGCCATGAAAGGATTGATATAGCCGAGGAAGCGTATGCCTTCGGCCTTCCACTTCGCTATCTCATCCTTAAGCTTGGGATAGAGGCTTTCGTCTGTCTTCCAGTTCCACATGACCTGATATCCGAAGCCTGTGACTCTGCAGCCGCACCAGTCCTGGGACCAGATGCCTGCTACCTTTGCTCC
>CAYUGP010000009.1:0-18137 GCA_964444315.1 uncultured Oscillospiraceae bacterium
GGTCCTGTTTCTCCCAACACCGACTCCATTAAACTGAATGAATCTACTGTGCAAGGGAAGGATTTCCCAAATGCCTTTCTTTTGTCGAATCCTTTCCCTGCGTGATAGTTCCGAACGAGCGTTACGTGTGGAAAGAATCTTTCTTTTTCGTACCAGATGCCCATCTGATCTAATTTTTTTCTAATTCTCTGCTGCAGATCATTAAGCTTCCTGTTTCCTTCGATTCCTGCCCACCATAGGTTTTTTGCCCTCCGAAAAACAGCCGATTTGAGCGATTTTTATCTGTGTCGTCGATATATTTATCGACCGCATTGCAGTGCAAATTATAGGCACAAGTTCATCAGGCATCTCTCCAAAGAAAACTAGGGTCATAGTCTTTTCAGGAGAGGTAAACCGCCCGGACCCTTGCTTTTGCATTCTCTCCTGAATCTGTTGGAATCGTTCTTTTAGTTGTTTCGTCGAAGTTAGCAGAAAGAAATAGGCACATTACTCAATATAACAGTCCAAACATCCAAAGCGGGATTCGACTTCCAAAGCCGATCTCGATATCATCTATAGCCAAAAAACTATTTGGTATATCCTTAATCTGATCGAAAGATTTTGTTTTGCCCCCTATTTCAAACAAATAGCAATCATCTACTATAAAATCTCCCTGTTTAGGATATGTCGCTGAGTGTTTTGATGCCCTGATCTGATTAAGGAAAAAGGTCTCTCGTATACACCCAATTTCTGCCTGCGGACAAAGTGCATACATCTCATTTGGGTTTTCACAGTAGATTTTATCTGGTCTGGACATATTCTTTAAGGACCGAGCCTCTGAAGACAGTAGATTCAAGAGTCCCGCCTCTGATAAGGCCTTAAGCATTTTTAATCCTTGGTTCCGATCTGTTTCAAGCTCTGCGTAGAGTTTGGACATGTTTGGTGTTTGAGGCGCATTTTCTGCCAATATCATCAGCATTTTTTTTGTTTTCTGAATTGTGGCCACACTAATGTTGTCTACAGCTGGATAATCGCTTTCAAGTATCTGGTTTATAACCTGCAAAATTCTTTCGTCATATCCGCTGTGAACTTCTTTATAATACGGATAATACCCTATTCTCAGATAATCATTGAAATACTTGAGGACTTTTACCTCGTTGGTTATATCTGTAGCATATGAGATGTGGTTTGATATAAGGTCTGTGATCGAAACTGGAGATATGACTTTCATTCCCTCAAGTTCAAGATATTCACTAAAAGATAGTCCCGGAAGAGTATATTCTGCCTGTCTTCTTGAAAGGTCTGCTTGAGCCTTTTTAAATTTTAAAAATGATGAACCCGTATAAACAATATATAAGTCTGGAAAATCATCATAAAGATTCTTTATCAGTGTTTCCCACCCATCATAGTAATGCACTTCATCAAGAAAAATATGAGTTCCCCCGTTATTAACATGTGCCTCAACCGAATCGTATACGGAATGCGTTTTAAACCAAAGATGATCAAGCGATATATATAGTGCGTCATTGGTACCTTTAAATGCTGTTTTGATACGCTGCAGCAAAAGAGTAGTTTTACCTGTTCCTCGGGCGCCACTCAAAGATATCAGCCGGTTGTTCCAGTCTATGGTATTAGCAATATGCCTCTTGAATTTAGTTGAAACATCCCGCACTTTACGAGCGGACAATGAGTAAAGAAAAGAAAGATCAGAATAATCCATACGCCCCTCCTTCAAAACAGTATATCTATTCATTAAAAAATTCGAAATTTAGTGAATGGAAACACTTTAATAATACTTATAATAGGCGCATCTGTCAAGCGGGGACAAAAGCTTATCAGAGAGACGCCGCTAATACCCCTTGCTTTAGCTATGGGATACAGCGGCGTAGAATAGTATTAGATAAGATATAAGACCGAATGTTTGCATTTGTGTTGTTTCATTAACCCTTAAGTAGCCGTCATCAATTGATTTGCGGTCAAAAACCCTGCTGCTCCGTGTCAACATTCAATAGTTATCCCTTCACCTGTTGCCTGCGGTATACTCTCCTGAGAGTCTCATATACATGCCTGTTCGGATGCCCTGTCTCGAAATACGGGCTACTGTCTCCTCCGAGCATCTCCGCTGCGAAGGCGCCCACTGCCCTGGACCTTGATTCTCCGCCGTAGCAGTGGATGAGAAGAGTCTCGGCATCGATACAGCTTTTTATGAACTCCATGATATCCGCAGCCTGCTCTTCCGAAAAAAGCACCGCACCTTCAACAGGACTTTCAATATCGTCAAAATACAATGTAAGGACCCCTCTGCAGAACATGCTCTCACTGAACACGAAACCGAATCCTTCCGTATGGGTATCCTGTATGGAGATGACCGCATAGTTGTCACGGAGCACGGCATACTCCTCGAGCTTTGCAGGATAGTAGTGATCTAAGACATAATCGAAAGCATCGTATACGGATTTGACCAGTATTTTTTTCATGCATATTCAAATACCATATTCCCTTATTCATGTCAAATACCAGACATGAAAAAAGACGGTAATACGCTGACGACCCTTTTTTCACTCGAGCAAAACTTTCCGAAAAGTGACGATTTTCGTGACGCTCCGTCTAAAACAAAAAGGAACGGCGGCGCCGTCCCCTTTGGAATACTTGATCTTATCCGCTTCTTCAGCTTTTTGTGCTTTGCAAGAAGCTGCCTACATGAACAGAAACAGCACTATGAGCACGAAAAGTGCAAACAGTCCTATGTAGGTGAGGAATTTCACATAAGGCACTTTCCTGCCCTTGAGAAACCTCAGTACCAGAGCGAATATCACCACGTAAAGCAGAATAATTACGATTTGCATCTTTATCTCCGTTTCATAAAATTTCGGTCAGCCCCATTCTACTCATCAGAAGGAGCTTGTCAACCGTTTGCAGGCCTTCCTGACCTCCATGGGTCCTTTCCACGGTCACTTTTCTTCCAGGAAGTCCTTTATCCTCTGAAGATAGTCCGGCGCTTCGTCGTAGACTCCGTGGCCTTTCCCTTCATAGATATATCCACTGCATCTCAGCTTTTCCATAAGCTCCGGCGAAGCCTTTGCTCCAAGGACCTTATCTTCTCCTGCGCCCAGCACGAATACCGGGCACTTTATATCCTCAAGATCATCATATGCATCAAAGTTTTCAATGGCATCTATGGATACAAGGAAATCCTCATAATCCCTTTCCACCGCGCCTTCAGAAGATGAGTCGATGATATCCTTGTACTGCTCATAGAAAGCCGGCGTGTACACTGCCTTTCCGAAAGCCTCTCCGAGGCCTTTGGCATCTCTCTTTTCAGCCAGCCTTCTCCAGTTTCCGAATACGGATGCATGCTCTTCATCCACCCTCGCCGCAGTGGAGCATAGTATGAGGGAAGAGACCTTTTCGGGATACTTCAAAGCAAGAGCCTGAGCCACCATGCCGCCCATGGACACACCCATAACATCCGCCTTGTCTATACCGAGATCGCCGAAGGCTCTGATGACATCATCAGCCATGTCATATATGCTGAAACCTTCCGGCTCTCCCTTGATATGCTCTATGAGATATATGTCCCGGTCCTTGGCAAGAAGCGAATATGCGGACATTATGGCCTTGGCCGACGGCAGAACGCTCTTAAGAGAAAGCCCCGGCAGTATGACGTACTTTTTTCCGCCTTCTTTTCCGAAATGTAAATGATCCATATTTCCAGGCTATATAAAGCATATGTCTACAGCGCAGATATGACCGTAGGGATTCTCCGATATGTTCGCTATGTACATTTGTCTGCCTTCCCTGAGCAGTTTCATATATCCGGCTCTTCTCTTCATCAGCTCGTAAGTGGTGTTACCTATCTCTCCGATCACTTCTCCTCCGCAGATGAATTCGAAGCTGTCTGTTTCCTCGTCGGTCCTTACAGTTACTTCAGAACCCACCTTTATCTTTCCGTCTTTGTACAGCTCAACATGCACATCCTCGATCAGGAAGCTTTCCACGATTTCCTGTCCCCGGAACTCTCTCCTGAAGCTCTTGGGCTTTGTTTCTTCAGCCTTTCTGGCAGGCGCTGAAGTATATCCTTCCTGTTTTTCCGAAGCCTTGGGAGCATTGTTTTTCGGCGTAAACTCCAGTATCTCGTATTCCTTGAGCCAGTAGACTATGAGAGCTATGCCTACGGCAAGGAGCAATATCCCCACCGGGATAGTAAAAGCCTCAAAAAGCTTGATTACTATGGCGATAGCAATAAGGGCGCAAATGGCCCCGATGAAGGAGCCTGCTATAAAGCCGCCTATGACAGCGATGACACCTATGCCTTCCAGGATATATATGAGTACCTGCGTCTCTCCCTTCGCAGCAAAGAAGGTAACGACGGCAAAAGCGATGAGTATAACGCCCCCAATGAGGGCAAGGCAATCTTCCCAATCCAGCTTTGATCTTTTCATGAAGAAAAAATCCTTTCCGATGTTTTTTCCATTATATCACCTGCCGGTCTTCCGGAAAACCGGCAACAAAAACCGGACAAGCCTGCGCTTATCCGGCATGTAAGAGACCTCCTCTTTCACGGTTTCTTCAGTTTCACCGTGTGTATAAGATTCAGGGAATACTTCTCTGCCATGGCCAAAGCTCTTTTTTCGGTTTCGGGATCCAGCACATCCCCGGGATCGTGAGCATCGCACCCTATTATGACCTCATTGCCTTCCTCTCCAACCAGCCTCCAGAAACGCTCGTCCGGATAATTCCTTCCGTTACGAAGGCCCAGCAGATTGATCTCAAGAGGAGTGCCGGTCTCTTTTGCCGCTTTGCAGATCTTTCTCATCTCTTCAATATATACATCGTCCTCTCCCTGAAAGTAAACAAGGTCGGGATGCGCGAAATACGTGAAGACACCGGTCCTAAGTCCCTCTATGCTCTGGGAAACATACTGCCTGATCCTTGCTGCATCGCAGAAAGGCCTGCCCGTATGTGTGTCATCTACCTCATTGGAAAGGAAGTGCTGTCCCAGCAGAAGATATTCGACTCCGCAAGCCCTTATCATCTCGAGAAGCCTGGGAAAATATTTAGGATAATACTCCGCCTCAAGACCTGCATGTATCTCCAGTCTGCCCTCATACTTTTTCGCGAGAGCCTTAACTGAAGCCACATACTCTTCCAGCTCTTCCGGCATCATACGCATTGGCCTGTTTCTTGGCCCCACGTCGAAAAAGTCGTAGGGAGTATGGTACGAAAAACCCAGTATCTTAAGGCCTTTTTCTGCCGCCTGCTCCGCGTACCGGCTTTCGTGACCTACCGCATGTCCGCAGCGGTATGTATGTGTATGATAATTTGCGATCATTGATTCTCTCCTTTATTTTCCCGCTGCCCACCAAAGAAGTGAAAACAGCGCTCCCGCCGCCAGAAACAGCACTGCCATCCAGGCTGCCGTAGCCAGTTTCGACTGATCGTGCACCCTGAAGAAGGGATAGGGTCCGTCCACCTTGCCTGCGGCATTAAGAAAAACCATGAGAAGTCCGTAGAAAAGCGTCACCCCCGCAGCAAGCGGCACCATGGCAAAGCCCGCGTGTCTTTCAAGGAATACGTATACAAGGGTGGATGCCACGGGACAGATAAGGTGATGGTAGACGCAGTGCCCTGTAAGGAAGAGATATTTGGGATCCCCTCCCATGGGCGTGAGCACGCATGCACAAACAAAGAAGGTGAAGACCAGCATGCAGCAGGCAAGATACCTGATGCAGGCTATGAGCAGCGTATCTCCGAAGATCACCAGCACTGCAGACGATATCAGCGAAAGCAGGTTCGATATTTGGGTATAGTAAACGAAGATCTTCCATCCGCCTTCGGAAAAGGCAAGATGAAGACCGCGAAGCTCCAAAAGGAATATGGCGATGTGAATGATCCTAAGCAGCATAAATCAGAATACCAGCTGCACCAATGCCATATATACGGCGGTGCCGAGGACGATGCTGAGTATGGTGTTTTTCTTCCACAGCTGGACCACCGCCACAACGGCCGAAGCTATGAGCTGGGGAAGAAAGCCCTCGGGAGATCCGAAGGAAACGTCTCTGAGACAGTATACCACAAGCATGGCTATGACTGCAGGAGGAAGGACCTTTCCAAGATATGAAACGGCCTTCGGAGTCTTCCCGCCCGGAAAGACTGCAAAGGGAAGCAGCCTGAGAAGCATGGTCACGGCTGCCGAAATGACGACGGCAAGCAGGGCTGTATCTTTGCTCATGGCGTTTCCTCCTTCGGTCTTATCAGGAACAGAGCCAGTGTCATGAAGGCCATGGCAGGGATGAGGAAGCTGTCCGCACCGAATATGATGCGGCAGACCAGAGATACTGCAAGGCCGATTACGGCAGGTCTTTTGTCCTTGCTTTCGGTCCACTGCTGCACCAGTATGGCTATGAAAAGAGCCGTTAGAACGAAATCGACGCCCTCCGTATCGAAGGGCAGAAAGTCTCCAAGCAAAGAGCCAAGAACGCTTCCCGCCACCCAGTAGCTGTGGTCCATCAGAGAGACCCAGAAACAGTAGCTGAGGTAATCGCCTCTTTCCATATCCTCATTTCCCACGGAAACGAGAGAATAGGTCTCATCCGTAAGAGCGTAAATGAGGTAGGGCTTTTTCCATCCGGCACCTCTGTACCTGTCTATCATGGAAAGCCCGTAGAATATATGCCTGAAGTTTATAACGAAAGTCGAAAGAGCCACCGTAAGAAGAGAAGAGCCGCCTGCCATCATGGGCACCAGGGCATACTGCATGGACCCCGCGAAAATGAAAAGGCTCATGCAAAAAGCCCAGGGCAGCCCGTAGCCGGCAGAGTCCAGGAGTATCCCGAAGCCCATGCCCAGCATAAGATATCCGCCCATTACGGGCAGCGATGCCTTGAATGCTTTTTTCAGGATATCTTTCTTCATCTGCTCTTTCTCTCCCTCTGTCTTATCCGGTGATCACTGCTGTCTGTCAGTCAAGATAGCCTTCTCTTGCCTTTACGCCGAAGCGCTCTTCAAGAAGATGCATATCTTCATCAGTTATGGTGTTGAGCACAGGAAGATGGGCGATCTTCAGATAAATGCCCGCTGCCTTTTCAACGGTCTCTATAAGGCCGAAAGCATCGTCAAGGTCTCTGCCTGCCCCGTATATGCCGTGCTGGGCCCAGACAACGAGCCTTGAAGTCTTCATCTTTTCGGCAGTGGCCTGCCCTATCTCGTTGGTGCCGCAAACCATCCAGGGGAGCACCCCTATGCCTTCGGGGAATACGGTGACGCACTCCGTTTCCATGCGCCAGAGTGTCCTTGTGAACTCCCTCTCGTCAAGGCTGTGGACGTAGGTCATGGCAAGTATATTGTCCGGATGGCAGTGAAGTATCACCCTGTTTTCAGGATCTACGGAAAGCCTTGCTTCATGGCTCATCATATGAGAGGGGAATTCGCTTGTAAATCTTCCTCCGCCCTCAAAGCCCCACAAAAGCTCCGCTGCCCTGCCGCCGTCCGTAAGGCGTACTATGCCCAGGTTCTTCTCAGGCTCGTACTCTATATTCTTGAAATAGCTGCCGGTAGCCGTGACAAGGAAGCACTTCCCCTCGAGCTTCGGTGCCTCGAAACCCGTGGGTATCTCCCTTAAGACATGCCATATGTCAAGATAGGGAGACAGCTCCTCTTCACTGAGGAGCAATGAAATGTTGCCCCCGTTTCTTTCATCCCAGCCGTGGGCGTACATATTCGATGTCATGCGCGTCATCTCCGTCAGAAACGGCGCCTTCGATATATCCTTCATACTCTTTCTTTCATCCTCCGGTTTTTCTTGAATATTAAGCGCAGACAAAGACTAAGTCAACTCCCCTGGGAGCCTATCCCTTTATCATCCTTGCAATACCCTTGAAGAAATGTCCGTTTGCCATCTCAAGAAGGCCGGGGATAGCTCCGCCCTTTATGCCTCCCGTGATCATAAGGCTCCTTAAGGGCGCTCCCGCGCTTGATTCCATCATCATGCGGTACTCGGGGCTGTCCTTTCCCTCCCCGACGCTCCTGCCGATGAAAACGGATAAAGCCTTGTACATTATCTTTATCACCAGAGAATGGTCCTTCATCTCGCTTACGGTGTTCTCCAGGGTATACGAGCCCTTGGATACCTTCTTTTCTTCGTATTTTATGCCTGCTGCAGCTTCAAGGTCAGCAAGAGAAGGGACTCCTTCGAGGCTTTCGTACCAGCTTCCCTTCTGCTGCTCCGGAGCCTCGGGATCTGCCCCTTCTTTGAACATAGCGGTCTTTAGAGGCAGGTCTTTGCATGAAGTACCTATGCAGACGATATATTCCCCTTTCTGCACCTTCCATGCATCCTGCCAGAAAGCAAAGTCTCTGTCTTTTAGCACGAAGTCTATCTCTCTGCTCTCCCCCGGCTTTAAGAAGACCTTCCTGAAACCCCTAAGCTGCCTCAGGGGCTTATGGATACCTTCCTTCGGCAGCTCCACATAAAGCTGGACCACCTCGGCTCCGGCACAGCTTCCCGTATTGGTCACGGTGACCGACACCCTGTTTTCCTCTTTCCTCAAAGAAGAAAGCTCAAAGGTGGTATATGACAGACCGTAGCCGAAAGGCCAGCGCACGTCTTTGCCCGCCTTGTCGTAGTAGCGGTATCCCGTATATATACCCTCAAGGTAAAGGGCGTCTTTGCCCTTTCCGTAGTAGGACGAAGATACGCAGGCTTCGTAGCGGAAGGGCCAGCTTTCGGCAAGCTTTCCCGAAGGGACTTCTCTTCCGTAGAGAAGATCCGCTGCCGCTTCTCCGCCCGCCTCTCCGGGAAGACCCATATACAGGATCGCCTTGGCCTTGTCCGCCCAGGGGCATTCCACGGGCGCTCCGCAGAAAAGCACCACCACGGTATTGGGATTGGCTCCGCATACGGCTTCTATCATCCTGACATGTCCTTGCGGCATCTTCATATCCGAGCGGTCGAAACCTTCCGACTCATAGCGGTCCGGAAGACCCGCGAATACCACTGCGGCGTCGCTTTTTCTCGCGATGATCACGGCGTCGGTCAGCATCTCATCGTTTAAATCTCCCTGCTCATCGCAGCACTCTATATATACCGTTCCCGGCAGATGCTCAAGAGGCTGCGACAATTCCGCCGCATTTATATGGCTAGACCCCGCACCCTGGTAGCGCATCTCCTTTGCCATATGCCCTATGACGGCTATCTTTGCATCCTTCTTAAGGGGCAGGAGCCCTCCATCGTTTTTGAGAAGCACAGCCCCTTCGCAGGCCGCCTTCCTCGCAAGACTGTGGTGAAGAGCATAGTCGCACTCTGCCTTTTCCTTAAGGCTATCCTCAGCCCTCAGCACCAGCCTTAATACTCTTTCCGCGCACTCGTCTATATATCTTTCCTCAAGCTGCCCGCTCTTTACGGCGCGTATGACCTCTTTGAACATATAGTCGCTGCCGCCGGGCATGTTCAGGTCGCAGCCTGCCCTGAAGGCTTCCCTTCTGTCGTCCATGGCTCCCCAGTCAGTCACCACCAGGCCTTCGAAGCCCCATTCTTTTCTAAGTATATCCGTAAGCAGCTTACCGTTGTCGCTGCAGTGCACTCCGTTCAGCTTGGGATATGCGCACATGACCGTGGAAGGCCTGCCCTCTTTCACGGCAATCTCAAAGGCCTGCAGATAGACTTCCCTAAGAGTCCTTTCGTCCATGATGCCGTCGGAAACGAAACGGCAGTGTTCCTGGGAATTGGCCGCGAAATGCTTAAGTGACGCGCCTACCCCCATGGCTTCCATACCCCGTATATATGAGGCGGCAAGCCTGCCGGCCAGCACGGGATCTTCGCTGAAATATTCGAAATTGCGACCGCATAAGGGATTCCTCTTGCTGTTGGCTCCCGGGCCCAGAACAAGGCCCACCCCCTGGTCTTTGGCTTCTTCGGCTATGGCCTTTCCTATCTCTTCAAGAAGCTCTTCGTTCCAGCTCCCTGCAGTTGTGACCGCCGCAGGAAAACAGGTGGCGGGATAAGACTGGTTTATGCCCAGCATATCCGACTCCACGCTTTGCTTCCTGAGTCCGTGAGGCCCGTCGCACATGAACATGGACGGTATCCCATATTTTTCAAAAGCCCTGGTCGTCCAGAAGTCAGCCCCTTCGCAAAGGGCTGTCTTGTCTTCCAGAGACATTTTCCTGACTATATCCTTTATCTCATTTTTGTCTTTCATTTCCGTCCACCTCAGCATATCATATCAAATACATTATATCCGCTTTCACCTTTTTCTTCCAAGAAAGAAATCAGCCGGACAGTTCCCTGTCCGGCTGCACCTGTTTTCCTTCTTTCCCGTCATATAGCTGCCAGGACCGTCAGCGTGACTGCTCCGAAATACATCCAGTATCTGAAGACCTTCTTTTCCGTCAGCAGAGAATACATCCACAGGGCGCAGCCCATGAAGAGCACGGCCGCGAGCCAGCTGCTCTGTACCCTTAGGGGTGTAAGACCGAAAGAGCTGATGTAAAGGCCAAGCTTTGATACGGACACCGCCGAAAAGAGCATGCTCTCTATAAGCAGCGAAACGCATGCAGCCTTGAAAGCCTTAGACTCCCGTGTCCTTTCATCTGCAGATCTCGTGGCCATCCAGAGGAGGAGGAAATTGAGAGCCATGACCTTGCAGAGCTCGAAGAAACCTCTCCTCGCGTACTCTGATACTATGAAGCCTTCGGGAAGTCTTCCCCTGAAGGCGGAGAAGAGGTAATTGCCCTGTATCACGAAAAACACTGCGTACACTGCGGAGAAGAGTACTATCACGAAAGTCCATACCCTGGGATCCACTTTCTTAAGCTCCTCCAGCAGGCCGTATATGCCTCCCTTTCTTTTCTCAAGGACTTCGTCTTTGCATCTGAAGCTCCCTCCTATGAGGCCCCAGAGCCACGCGCCCACGGGTATGCTGAATATGAGCCTTACGACCAGCATCTCGTCTATCTCGAAAGAAAGGAACTCGTATATATCATTGAACACCCTGCTGAAGGTCTCGTCGGCATCCATAAGAAGAGACACGGCCGACACCAGTATGACCATGCTCAGGAGCACGGCTGCAAAGCTCATCCACGGGAAGGGCTTCTTGCCCTCATCCTTCCTTTTTTCAAAGGGCTTTCTTATCCCGTAGACCAAGGTCCTTATCCTCA
This sequence comes from uncultured Oscillospiraceae bacterium, assembly GCA_964444315.1. GTDB lineage: Bacteria > Bacillota > Clostridia > Peptostreptococcales > Anaerovoracaceae > RUG13409. Next base: position 11,137 of record CAYUGP010000009.1, read on the forward strand.
GGAAGATGCTCCCGAATGGTATGATCACGAAGCCGTCCGCCATATCCACAGGCAGCAGGTGCCCTGTCTTTCCCTCCAGCATCTTTCCGCTCCTTGAAAGGACGTACCACACGAAGAAGAGGTGGATGAAGAGGAGCATCTGTCCTCCGTCCCAGACCCGGTCGAACTGATAGGGATAGGCAAACAGTCTTTCCCTTACATACAGCACATTCAGCGCATAGGATATGACGCAGGCGAGAAAGCACGAGAGGAGCAGCCAGCTTTCGATGCTGCGCTTCTTTCCCCTGAAAATATACTCTGCGCTGAAGACCAGTATCCCTGCAAGGGCCAGCATATACCAGGCCGCCTTTTCCTCCTCTCCGCTGCTTATGAGCATTGCATTGGCATAGCACCATCCCGAAAGAAAGCTGACTAAGGAGAATACTATCTCCTCTGCAGCAGCGCTGAATGGCGCCCTCTGCGCTGTCTCCGGTACCTGTAGGAGCGCTTCACTACCTCTGTCCATCTTTTCTATTCCCCTTTTTTGTATTCCAGTATATCTCCCGGCTGGCAGTCAAGAGCCTCGCAGAGCTTTGCGAGGGTCGACACCTTTATGGCCTTAGCCTTGCCGGTCTTGAGGACCGACATATTCGCTATGGTTATGCCCACCTTGTCGGCAAGCTCCGTGACGCTCATCTTTCTTTTGGCAAGCATCACGTCTATGTTGAAAATGATATCTCCTTCCATGGCTGCCCCCCTATATAGTAAGATCGCTTTCTTCCTGAAGAGCCGCAGCTTTCTTAACAAGGTGAGAAAGCGCCGCTGCCGCCACCGCTATGGCTACCCCTGCAAATACCACGATGAGCATGGCCAGCAGGACTCCCGGGTGGTTCATGCCTGCAAACCAGAGAGCTATGTTCCCTATAAAGAAGTAGATCGCATCTCCCTCCGCAAGCCAGGATATCCATTTGAGGAGCCTGGCATTCTCCATCGAGAAGGACCTGTCATTCCCGATATTTGCCGCTATCTTCCATCCGAAGAAAAGGGCTATGTAGCACGGGATCCCCGTGCCCCATAGGAATATGAGCCAGGGACGGAACCATCCTGAAAACTCCGGATAGTCACGTACCAGCGACTTTCCGAATTCCGGGATGATGAGAAAATATCCCGCGAGTCCGCAGATGCCCACTCCCACGATTATGACCTTGAGCCATTTAGATAATGCTTTCTGTTCCATGATACGCCTCCTTGAACGCTTTCAAGGGCATGATAACCCGCAGAATACCGTTTGTCAACGATTTTTTATCGTCTTACGATAATTTATTGATATTTCACAATAAAAGAACGGACTTCGAAGTCCGTTCTTGTTTCATGAGCTGTTTAGAAGCGCTCAGTCGATGTAGATATTGTACAGATCCGAAACCACCAGGTTGAGGGGATCCGAGAACTGTATCGAATACTCCCCTGCTGTGATAGATGAGTCGAAATACATTATGCCGAACTCGCCCTGCTGCGAATAGCTGATCTGCCAGGGGGCGTTTATCACGACCTGTTTCGAAACGTTCACCTGCTTGGAAAGACCGCTGTCATAATAGTAGTCCTCCACAAGGACCAGCTCCTTGGTAAAGTTCCTGTCAAAGTGCTCTCCGTACTGAAGACGCTGACCTGTGCTCCTGTGGTACACCCTCAGAGCCGTACCCGTGACATATACATCGCAGCTGGCTGTATATCCTTCGGCCGTGGTAGCGGTGATTACCGCATGTCCAAGCTCATTGGCACCGACCACCCCGTTTGCCACACCGGCAACGTTCACATCGCTGGAGGTCCAGGTGACTGCAGATGCGGGATTCGCCCCGTTGTTGAACGATACGGTAAGGGGATGGAGATGGTTCGACGTTTCATTGTTGGAATAGTGCAGCACCAGCTTGGTCTCACTGAGGCTTATGCCGGGCTTGGGTGCCGGTCTTACCTCAAGAGGCAGATCGTCCGTTTTGTCTCCGCACTTTATGGTTATTGTGACATTGCCCGGCTTTATGCCGTAGATGAGGCCGTTGGCATCTACAGTCGCTATGCTGGTATCCGAGCATGTGAAGACTATCTGGCTCCTGGCCGATTCAGGAGTGATGTAGACGACGGGCTGGCAGTAGCAGAGCTCCTGTACCCAGTACCAGTTGTTCTCCCAGGCCAGGCTGTCACACTGCACGGTTTCCGGTTTGCTTCCCGAATTGCCCGAATCTCCGGAGCCGCCGGAGCCTCCCGATCCGCCGCCGTTTCCTGCGTTGGGATCTGTCCAAAGGGCCTTGATGGTTATGTTTTCGTTTACGGCGCTGCCGAACTCATACTCTTTTCCGTTCAGAGTCCACTTGTCGAAGATGAACCCCGTTTTCTTAGGAGTCTCGGGCTTGACCACGGCACCGCCTTTTTCAATGGTCTGTGCTTCGACGGCGCTGCCGCCGTCGGTGTCGAAGGTGACTGTCACCTTCTCTCCCTCCTTGCTGCCGCCTCCGCATGATGCAAAGCAAAGCACCATGGCAAAGACAAGTAATATAGCCAGTACTTTGTTCTTTTTCATTCTGCTTCCCTCCTGACTCCCTGAGATGACTGATATATATCCGCTTGCGGAGCACTGATGCTCCGTATACATTATACACTATTATCCTGCATATTCACAAATATACGTGAATATATGCAGAAAAAGCGGGGCGCCGCCCTAAGGCAGCGCCCCCTTTTAATCGGATAGAAAATGAAAATCCTTTCCCACGGATCAGACCTTGAGGCCTGCGCGGTATGCTGTGTGGATGGCATCGAAGATCTTTCCGGGATGTACTGCATCTCCGACCAGATATACTTCTTTGCCGCTTTCTTTGAGCTCTTCATAGAGCTTGCTGCAGCTTCTGAATCCCAGAGCCAGGATGACCGTATCTGCCTTGAGGGTCTCTTCTCCCTTCTTGCCGCAGACCACTGCGCCCTTCTTGTCTATCTTCTCAAGGCGGGTGCTCGTGAGGACCTTCATACCGGCCTTGGCTATCCTCTCGCTGTATGCGATGAAGTCGGTGGCTGCCACGTCGTTCATGATGCCCGGGAGCATCTCGACCACCGTCACGTCGTGTCCGTTCTCTGCAAAATCAAGAGCGGTCTCTGTACCTACAAGGCCTCCTCCTACTACGACTACTTTCTTGCCGACCTTCTTGGGATTGTTGATGGCTGTAAGAGCATCCATCACGAAGGCCTGGTCCACTCCGTCGATCTTCGGGATGATGGGCTGAGAACCGGTGGCGCAGATCACTGCATCGAACTTCTTGAGGTCCTTTGCCTCCGCCATCTTGTTGACTACCGGTATGCCCAGCTTCTCGACCTGAGTCTCAAGATATTTCTGGAAGGGTCTGATGTCTGCCTTGAATTCCGGTGCGGATGCCTCGTTGAGGAGTCCGCCCATCTTCTTCTTGGCTTCATAGAGGGTAACGTCATGTCCGCGGAGCTTGGCGACTCTTGCAGCCTCCATTCCTGCGGGGCCGCCTCCAACCACTGCAACCTTCTTTGCCTTGCAGGCAGGAGTGATCCTCAGCTCGCCTTCACGGCTGATGAGCGGGTTGACTGCGCAGGTGACTGCCTTGTACTGGAAGAAGGTCCTCTCCAGGCAGCCCTCGTTGCAGCGGATGCAGGGACGGATATCTTCGGGATGATCCGCTTCTGCCTTTGCCGGCCATTCCGGATCGGCCCAGAGCGGACGTCCCAGAACTACCATGTCTCCCTGACCGGAAGCGATGATCTTCTCGGCGTACTCGGGGAGAGTGATGGAACCGGATGCCATAACGGGGATGCTCACAGCTTTTCTTATCCTTGCGGAATTCTCTGCATGGTGGCATACTTCTATGCTCATGGGGGATACCTGATGGATCATGGTGTGGTGGTCTCCGCCGGAAACGTTGATCCCGTCGAGGCCGCGTTTCTCCAGCTCCTGTGCGAGCCAGATGGTATCTTCCACGGGGAAGCCGTCGGGCTCGTTGTCCGTATCGGAAAGTCTGATGGTGACCGGGAAGTCCGGACCTACTTTCTTCCTTATATCCTCAAGGATCTCAAAGTAGATGCGGGCACGGTTTTCAAGGGTGCCGCCGTACATATCCGTGCGGTGGTTCGTTGTCGGTGAGAAGAAGTTGGTGAGCAGGTAGCCGTGGGCTCCGTGGATCTCAACGAGCTTGAATCCTGCCTGTTTGGCGCGCCTTGCCGCGTCGCCGAAGCACTTTACGATCTCATGGATCTCGGGGATGGTCAGTTCCTGGGGAACTGCTTCCAGTCCGTGCTGCTGATAGAGGAGAGGCCATGCGATGGATGAAGGAGCCTTGATGGGCTGGGTGCCGAGGAATTTCTGGCGTCCGCAGTGCTCGATCTGGATCGCAGGGACAGATCCCATTTCTTCGATGTTCTCAGCCAGCCATGCAAGTCCCGGGATGTGCTCGTCGCTTGAGATCCCCAGATGGCAATGGGCTGATTTGGAACCGATATCGTCAACATAGGCATACTCGACGATGATCATTCCCGCGCCGCCTGCCGCCTGATCGCGGTAGTAACGGATGGCGCGCTCTGATACGCTGCCGTCGATGTTGTTCATACCTGATGACTGAGGGGCCTTAGCTATTCTGTTTTTGATCGTAAGGCCGTTGATAGTGATAGGTGTAAAAAGATTAGGAAACAACTTTGATGACATAATACTTTCCTCCATTATCGATTCAGAGATACCAACACTTTGATTATATCCCCCGACGTTTTTACGCTCTGTATCCTACGATACAAAAGAAATGTTGAGATTGACAAAAAAAGGGTATAAAGTATTCATGGAGATATAAGCTTGTATTTTGAGGTAGACAACATGTCAGAATCCATAGAACCGGGGATCAGCTATTTCCTCGCCGAAGACCTCAGCAAATTCCGCAGCGCATTCATAAGTCAATGCGGTCCTTCCCGCTACTTTGACAAGGAGACCATCCTGAGCCGCAGCGGAGGCTCTGACTCCCCCATGTACTTCATCCTTGAAGGGATCGCCAAGATATATACCATAAACCCCCACGGATACATCAGGATACTGGGCTATCACAGGCGCAACACCCTCTGCGCCATGGACAGGATAAGGCCCGAAGACCCGGCAATAGTGACCGTCGAATGCGTGACCCCCATGGAAGTCCTGCCTGTGACCATGGATGATATAATGGAGCTGTCAAGGAAGGACGAGGAACTGACCTACAGGCTGCTTCGCTACTACGGAAAAGTCCTAAGGCTCATGTGCTTCGATGCGGAAGTCAAATCCATAGACAGCGTGAGGACACGCATGGCTTCCTTCCTCTACCTCTATGCCGAGAGCATGAGGAACGTATCCACCTACGAGATAAAGCTCACTCAGGAGGAGCTTTCCTATGCCGTGAACGCCTCCAGAGTGCAGGTGGCCCGCATATCCTCCGAATTCCAGAAAAAAGGCCTCATAGAGCACAAAAGAGGCCGCATCCTGGTCCTGGACAAAGAAAAACTTCTGGCCGTATCATCCGGCGCAGAAGTTTAGACTGCTCTTAGCAAGATCCCTTTTATTTCGATCTCACCTTTTCATATACCGACAGGGTCTTGTCCAGGAATTCGTCAAGGCCGTAAGTCTTCATATACGTTCTCAGATCTTCTTTAAGCTGAGCCCTTTCCCCGGGACTCTTCTCAAGGTACCCATCCACAAGGCTGCAGAATTCGTCCTCCGTTTCATAGGTCCATCCGTTGGTACCGCTGACTATCTGGTATCTGTTGCTCTCATCGAGGCGCTGCAATGTCATAAGACCGCTGGACATGCCCTCGAGCATGGATATGGAATTCATCTCGCTGGTCGATGCCGTCACGTAAAGGTCCGATGCGTAGAAATACGGCACTACGTCCTCGTGGGCTATCATCCCGGTAAAATACACATTCTCCGCGATGCCCAGCTCTTCAGCATATCCCTTTAGATTTTCTTCTTCCGGCCCTCCGCCCACAAGTATGAGCTTTACGGAAGGATGCGCGGATACGAGCTTTCTGAAATATGAAAGAAGGACATCGACGCTCTTTTCCCTGCCCATCCTGCCTGCGAAGCACAGTACCGCTTCACAGGAGGAAAGCCCGAGCTTTTCCTTTATCTCCTGTACTTTTTCTTCCGGACACTCAGACACTGCAGCCACGTTGGGGATGAAATTCACGTCTCTTTCCACTCTGCAGTTTCCAAGGAAGGTTACAGCCTTTTTCGAGGGTACTATGATCTCATCAGCCCTGCATGCTATGACATGAAAATACCTGTGAGCAATGGATTTTCCCAGCCTGTCCGCATAGTGGGGGAATACGTAATCCGTGTAGTCGTCATACATGGTGTGAAGCGTGTATACCACGGGCTTTTTAAGCCTTCTGGATGCCCAGAGACCGAACATTCCTATGGCGAACTCCGTCTGTATATGGATCACGTCGGGATCGAAATCCCTTATGATGTCAAGTCTGTGAAAGCTCAGAGGATTGGTGATACCGTAGCCGTATATCTTTTTCACAGCCCTTCCCGGACAGTAGAGAACGTTATCCTCAAAAACGTAGTCCTCTACCATGGGATCCACAGTGGTGATCATCACCTGATGGCCTCTTTTCTCGAGTCCTTCTTTAAGTATCCCTATATGTGTGGTAACTCCGCTGACATAGGGCTTGTATGTGTCTGTAAAGATGGCTATCTTCATTTATACGCTCCGCAAAGTATTACTTGTTTGTGTATCATAACACAATCAAAAATTTTTTCCATATCATATTCTCCAAAAGTTTACAATAATAAATGCTGCCTATTATTAGTGTGTTTTGCCTGGCAGCATTCACATTCATGATCCCTAATATAAAATGCTAATATATTGATAAATAATTGATTTTAAAGCGTATAAATGCTAATATATTAGCATAATAAAAAACCATGAAGCTCAAAACACCTAAGGAAATGACAATTGAAGCTGCAGCCAGGTTCAAGAGAACGAGGCGTGCAAAAAGGG
>CAYUGP010000010.1:0-17919 GCA_964444315.1 uncultured Oscillospiraceae bacterium
AATGGTTTGAGCGGGTTTCTAAAGGATATATTATCAGAAGATTTCTGCACCCCACCCAGGTGCAGAAATCATCCTGGGTTGCGGCACAGCCAAAAAGAAAAGCCCCACGCGTTTGCGTGAGACTTTGTCTTCAGTCTGAGCATCTGAGATCACTCAGATGCTTTGCTTATTATCTCGTATTGTCCACCGAGGGACTTGAATTCCTTCAGGAAGTTCCGGTATATCTTGTCCGCTCCGTGTTCATCGCGGATCGCAAACGGTACCGTGGCAGTTACACTTGCAAGCACCATTGACATGAACACCCATGGGTCGCCTTTGGTATCTACCACGCGGCCTTTTTCATAATCGGGATAACCTATCCCTTCTACTTCTATGCCGTCTGGCAATATCCTTGTATGCTGGCCAAGGGTCCTTGCTATCTCGGCTATGTTCTTTATCCTGTCAGTTTCTTTGTATTTGAGCTGAGGTACGCCCTTGATCTCCATATTTGCGCCTTTCACTATGGCAAGAGCCGCGAAGAGGGTCGCAAGATCCGGGCAATCGGATGCGTCTATGTTCAGGTCTTCGAAATCGTAGTGGAGCAGGGTTATGATGGAGTGTATGTCTCTGTATCCCTGAGGAGATTGTGCCGGAAGGTCAGTTACGTTCACGCAGTAGCTGTCGCTTCCGCTGGCAGCACCTGCTGTTATCCACATGGATGCCAGGCCCCAGTCGTTTTCGGCTTTAACAGTCTTGGGAGTGTGGTAATACTGCTTCCCCGGTATGTGGTAACCGTATTCGGTCTTTTCGATCACGATGTCGAATTTTTTCAGGGAATCTATGGTGATCTCTACGAATGCGGGATCTATGAGAGGGCTGCTTAGCCTTATGTCGCTGTCGTCTCTTAAGAGAGGCAGTGCAATGAGAAGTGCGCTTATATTCTGTGACCCTTCGTTGCCTTCGACGACGTACTCACCGCCTTCGAGCCTTCCGTCGGTGGTGCAGGGCAGGGAGAAGTTAGAGAATCTTACTCCCCTTATAGCCATCCTGCTGGTAAGGGAGAGCATCCTTCTTTTCTGAAGGTTTGTTGAGCCCGTGCAGCTCGTCCTGATGCCGAGAGCTGAGGAAACAGCTATGGCCAGCCTGGCTGTTGTTGAGCTGTCCCTGAAATCAAAAACAGCGGACTTTGCAGGGGTGTTCCGGGGGAAGGGATCTATCTGTACTCCGTCCGCCTTCTTAGTGATCCTGCAGCCCAGCTGTTCGAGGCATTTTATTGTCGTGTCGATATCGTCGCAGTCCGGTACGTTCTTTACGAGCGTAGTGTAATCAGCCAGGGCTGACATGAACAGAAGTCTCTGCGCGTGGGCCTTGGATGCAGGGGCTTTGATGGTGCCGTTAAGTTTGCTTGGATATACCACTAACATTTCGCTAGGTATTATACAGTTTTTACAATGGTTAGTCAAAGCAATGGTATGATATAATGAACAAAAAGATGAACGGAGGCATAAGTGAATGGATATCAGCAAGACCGATCTGAGATATTTGAGGCTCCTTTCGGAGACCTATCCCACAAAGATCTCGGCAGCTACGGAGATCATAAATCTATCAGCTATTCAGAACCTTCCAAAAGGGACCGAGCATTTTCTCTCAGATATCCACGGAGAATATGAAGCCTTCGTTCACATATTGAGAAATGCCTCAGGTACCATCAGAAGAAAGATAGACGAGACCTTCCCTGAGGTGCCCGAAAGCGAGCGCAGGACTCTTGCCACTCTCATTTACTATCCCAAGGAAAAGCTTGAGATCATAGAAAAGTCCGGAGAGGATATGGATGAGTTTTACGAGAAGACCATAAACAGGCTCGTAAAGATTCTGGAAGTCACCACATTCAAATATACCCGCTCTTATCTTCGCAAGAAGATGCCAGGAAAGTTCGCATATATCATTGAAGAGCTCCTCTTCAGCACCAACGGCAGCGACGACTTCAGGACAAGCAATCACAGGGAGAGCATAGTCACCTCCATCATCGAGGCCGGTGAAGGAGACGACCTTACCATAGCTCTGTGCGACTTCATCTGTGCTACATCGATCTTCAAACTCCACATCCTGGGAGACGTATACGACAGAGGAAAAGGCGGAGACAAGGTCGTGGAGACGCTCATGAACTATCACGACGTTGATATCCAGTGGGGAAACCACGATATACTCTGGATGGGCGCTGCAGCCGGGAACACGGCCTGCATAGCCAACGTTATACGAATCTGCACAAGGTACGACAACCTCCACACCTTAGAGGTCGGATACGGCATCTCCCTAAGACCTCTTATCACCTTTGCTCTCAAGACCTATGCGGACGATCCCTGCAGCTGCTTTAAAGCGGTAACTTCCGAAACAGACGCCATGCACGACACGGATCTTGTTTCCCTTGCAAAGATATCCAAGGCCATAGCCATAATCCAGTTCAAGCTTGAAGGAGCCATAGTAAAGAAGCATCCGTATTATGAAATGGATGCTCTGCCGCTTCTTCACAAGGTGGATTACGAAAAGGGCACAGTGGTCGTGGACGGCATAGAATACAAGATGGAAGATACTAACTTCCCGACCATAGATCCCAAAGATCCCTACAGACTGACGGAGGAAGAGGAGGCAGTCGTCCTAAGGCTTCAGAAGGCTTTCACCGAGAGCGTCCTTCTCCAGGAACATGTCCGTTTCCTCTATGATAAGGGCAGCCTTTACAAGAGGGTCAACGGAAACCTTCTGTTCCATGGATGCATGCCTCTTACGGAAGACGGTGAGTTCGATCCCATCAATACCTCGGACGGTTACAGAAAGGGTAAGGACTGGTTCAACTACGCCGACGGTCTGGTCAGAAAGGGATACTTCGGAAAGCCGGGCATCGACAAGGAGCGCGGTATAGATATGTGCTGGTTCCTCTGGTGCGGTTACAAGAGCCCTCTGTTCGGTAAAAAGAAGATAACCACTTTTGAAAGACTGTTCATAAAAGATCCCGTGACCTGGATAGAGGAAGACAACCCGTATTACAGGCTTCTTGACCGGGTGGATATAGTTGAAAAAATACTTAAAGAATTTGATGCAGATGTAAAGGAAGGGTGTATAATAAACGGTCACATGCCCGTCAAGAAAGGCACCAATCCGCTCCATGCCGGCGGCAGGGCCATGGTCATAGACGGCGGTTTCGCAAAACCCTACCAGAAGACCACGGGCATAGCCGGATATTCACTGGTACAGAATTCCTACGGTTTCATCCTCACGGCGCACGATCCCTTCGAGAGCAAGGAGAAGGCTATCGAACAGGAGATGGATATACACTCTACCCAGGTCGCCCGCCAGGATATTTCCGAGAGGATGCTCAATAAATATACCGATGACGGGAAGAAACGTCAGGAGACCATAGAGACGCTGAAGATGCTGGTCGAAGCGTACAAGGAAGGATTGATCGAAGAAAGAGAGTAATGGAAGAAAAAAGTAAGAAAACCTTTGTAGGCGGGGCTGCGCTTCTGGGAGTGGCAGGACTTCTGTCCAAGATCCTGGGAGCCTGCTTCAGGATACCTCTTGCCAACATCATAGGAGATGACGGCATGGGATATTACCAGACCGCCTATCCCATATATATAGCCCTGCTGACCATATCCACTACGGGTATACCCACTGCCATATCAAGGATGGTAGCAGAGAGAAGAGCCCAGGGCAAATACAGAGAAAGTTTCAGGATATACAGGCATTCCCTGATTCTCATGGCCTGCATAGGAGTTGTTACAGGCCTTGCTTTGTTTTTGTTCGCTCCGCAGATCTGCAGGCATATTTCCGAGCCCAATGCGATCTGGTGCATGTACAGCCTTGCACCGGCACTTGTAGTATGTCCCATCATTTCGTCTATAAGAGGATATTTCCAGGGTCAGCGCAACATGGTGCCTACAGCGGTATCACAGGTCGTAGAGCAGATATTCAGGGTCACAACGGGATTCGTTCTGGCCATGATGTTCCTTGACCGAGGTCTTGAATACTCCGCGGCCGGAGCCACAAGCGGCGCATCCATAGGAGGCGCTCTTGCACTCCTTTATACAGCCATAGCATTCTGGAGAAAAAAGCATGGCCTCGTCGCTGAATTCGAGCCGGAAACAGGTGAGCCTAAACTTGCCAGCGGTGCCATTTTCAAGGAGCTTCTTTCCATAGCCGTTCCAATTACTTTAGGCGCCCTGATCATGCCCATCATAAACACCATGGATACTGTCGTCGTAAAAACCAGGCTCCTTTCCATAGGCTACGACCAGGTGACTGCAAGGTCTCTGTTCGGTCAGCTTTCCGGCATGGCTTCGCCCATAATCAACATGCCAGATGCAGTGACGGCTGCCGTGTGCATGAGCCTTGTCCCTGTCATAGCAGATGCAAAGCTCAGAGGAGACAGCGAATTCGTAAAACAGAACACGCAGCTTTCCGTAAGGTATGCGAGCCTTGTCGGCATGCCGTGTGCCGTAGGTATCCTTGCTCTTGCAAGGCCAATAATGCTGCTTCTTTATCCGCTTCAGAAGGATGCAGCCATAAATGCGGCGACCTGCCTTGCAGCTTATTCTCCCGGGATCGCACTCCTTGCCATACACCAGGCATTTTCAGGAGTGCTTCAGGGCATAGGCAAGCAGCATATCCCTGTAAGGAACCTCTTCATAGGTGCTGTCATAAAACTCGTCGCGACCTATGTGCTCTGCGGTATCCCCGAGATCAACGTCACAGGTGCAGCCTACGGTACGGTCATCACGTATGCGATCTCAGCCTGCCTCAACTATCTGTCGACGAAGAAGTACACCGGCGTCAAACTCGATCTGGGTCTTTGCGTATTAAAGCCTCTGATCTGCTCTGCGCTGATGGGAGTATGCGCATGGGGTACGTACAGGCTGCTGTATCAATCCGTTGGAAATGCCGTCTCCGTACTGCTGGCAATAGCCGTCGCTGTAGTGGTCTATGTAGCCTTGGTATTCGTTACGGGAACCATCACTTCCGAGGAGCTCAAAGGCGTCAAAAAGCTTGAAAAACTAACGGTTTTACTTGACAAGGTAATGCCGAAGCGTAAAATATAGTTAAAGCATAAGTTTATCGATTTTCCCGTTTTTGGGGATGTTAATTCTTAGGAGGATATAAATGAATAAGACAGAATTAGTAGCAGCAGTAGCAGCTAAGACAGGTCTCACAAAGAAGGACACAGAAGCAACACTCAGTGCTTTCACAGAAGTTGTTGAGAAAGAACTCAAGAAAAAGGACGGAAAGGTCCAGCTCATAGGATTCGGAACATTTGAAGTCAAGTCCCGCAAGGCACGTCAGGGAAGAAATCCCCAGAAGCCGGATGAAGTTGTTAAGATCCCTGCATCCAAAGCTCCTGTCTTCAAAGCAGGCAAAGCATTCAAGGATGCTGTCAACAAGAAGTAGTAAGCAAATTGTATCAAATGCATTCTAAAGGAGCGGCATCGCCGCTCCTTTTCACTTGTGTTTTTAGTTATTCTTTGTATCCGCTCTCTTTGGCTTTTGCGTACCACTCGTCTGCGATCTGCGAATTGGCTTCCACACCTATCCCGTGTTCGAAGCAGTATGCCAGATTGTACATGGCCATGCCGAATCCCTTGTCTGCGGAGAGAGCGAAGAGACCTAAGGCACGGTGTTCGTTTTTCTCGCAGCCTATACCGTTGCGTAGGCAGTAGCCAAGGAGACATTCACCTTCGGCATCACCGGATGCGGCTGCTTTTTCATACCAGTAAACAGCCTTTTCCTGGTCCTGATCACAGCCTTCTCCGTAGTAGCAGCTGTTTCCGAGCTCTATGCAAAGCCTGGCATCTCCCATGCTTGCAGCAGTCTTTTTATTTATCATTTCAGGATCGTAATCCGGCAGTTCTGTAAGGGCAGGGGACCCGAGTATCTCTTCAAGGGCTGCTGCCGCCTCTTCCAGTCCCAGCTTATCTTCTTCCGTGAATCTGCTGAAGACGGGGCTGTCTATGTCGAGCACTCCGAATAGAGCGCCGCTGACATGGAGGGGGATCACTATTTCCGAATTGGATGCTCCGTCGCAGGGTATGTGTCCTTCAAAGCTGTGGACATCATCCACCACTACGGTTTTGTCTCGTTTTGCCGTTGTCCCGCAGACTCCGTTTCCGAATTCTATAGCTGTGCAGGCTACCTTGCCCTGGAAAGGACCGAGCACCAGTTTTTCTCCTGTATTAAGGTAAAAGCCGCACCAGTTGAGCTCGCCCAGTTTTTCGTAAAGGAGCGCAGAGGCGTTGGAAAGAACGGTGAGCGCATATTCAACGTCTTCCGAAACAAGTTTAAGTTCTTTGGTCAGTTCTTCGTAATCGGTCATGGTATGCTCCTTTCTTAAGTCAGGCACTTATCAGTACCAGGGATAGATATTTGTATTCCAGAGATGTGTACGGTTGTACAGCGATCCTGAAGATACCATAAAGAAGTTCAGCTGGTATGCATAAAGCTGCGGATACATGGGGTCGCAGTGATACCAGTGTCCTTCGTAAAACACGAGGTTCCAGCAATGAAGTTCGAAACCTCCCGCAGCGTTTGCGCCGTTTCCTATGAGAAGTACGACAGGCAGTCCTATCTTATTCATAAAATAGCCGAAAACCGATGCGTATGCAAAGCAGGCTCCCCGTCTGCTTGAAAGCAGGTTCTTAGCAAACGGTACGGCGGTACCCTGAGGGTCGTCAAGGAAGGAATAGTCGTGGCTTGCACGGTACTTCAGGTTGTTGACCATCCACCAGTAGCAGGCCTGTATCTTCTGCCAGTCGCTCATGGAATCGTTGGTGATGCTGTAATAGATGCTGTCTATCATGCTGTCCAGCTCAGCATCATGGGCTCCTGCGAAAACGTTTGCATTATCCAGGCTGTATACTTCTACTTTTCTTGTGTATTCGCTTATATTGCCGCACTCATCTTCGAGTTTGATAGCTGCAGAATATATGCCCTGGGCGTTGTATCTTACTTTTGAGTCGTCTACGCTTACCGTGATGTCTTCTTTTGCTGTCACGTTGTCGTAGTAGTCAAGATCCTCTGTGATCGATGCCGGATCTTTGCTGCTCTTTAAATACAGCGTAGGCACGGAACTTATGACAGGAGGAAGAGCGTCTATTTGCGTTTCCAGAGATACGGCATACTCCCTGAAGTTGTTGCTCTCATCGATGAGCAGTACCCTCAGGTTATGCATGCCTTCTTTATCCAGGTCATATTTCCCCACGAGCTCTACCCTTACATCCTGTTTGTCGAAGATCTCGATGAACAGAGAATCGTATTCAAAAGGGGCTCCCTGATAATGGACGGGTTTGATGGCAGTTCTTCCCGCAGGCGCGGTAGTGTCCTGGATGGTCAGGTTTGCATGCAGGGTGTTATCGAAAAAAAGATCGTGATACTCTATCTCGATATCGTAGTCTCCGCATTTTCCTTGCTCTTCGATGGCCTCAAGGTCTGTTACCAGCTCCTTGTCCATCCATTCGCCCCAATACAAAAAGTCCGAGGCTTTGAAATCCAATGACCTGCCCAGTTCTACCGTGATGTTCCTTGGGAAAGCGCAAGTATATCTTATAAATGCAGCCATTGCTGCGATCAAAACGATAAATACTATGCGGAATCCGATATACAGTCTTTTTTTTCTGTCCCGAATACGCATGCTATCAAGACCAAAAAAGTCTCATCTAAAATCCCTGGTACAGGACCAGTGTGTTGCCTAATATATAATATGCACTGACGGCAATCGTGATCTTGACAGCAATTTTTGCAAGCAGGATCCAATCTTTTTTCTCCATGATATCACTCCTCAAGAAGCTCTATGAGGCCAAGTTTTGATGACAGGAAAGCTACTCTTCTGCCTCCGAAAAGCACGGCTTCCTTGGGCGGGGAAACTATTATGCTACCCCTTTCTTCAAAGAACATCATGGTCTCTTCCAGGTCTTTTGTCTCATAGCAGCTGTGATAAAGATAGGTGCCTTTTTTGACTATCTTTTCTACGGGTGTCCCCTGTATGAGTTCGATCCTCACGCCGTCTTCCAGAGTCAGCATGCACAGCCTTGCATCCTGGAGGGGATCGTAGACCGTATCTGAGATGTCTTTTATATCAAGAACGGGTTTTAAATATTCAATGCATTCTTCTATGGAACTGCATCCTATGCCTATGTGATGGAATTTCATATCATGCTCCGAAAAACAGTCCTATCATGTCATAGCCTATGAACATGAAGGACAGGGCTATATATATCTGAGTCACCGCTATCTCTGCGGCGCGTACTGCCGGCTTTTTTCTGTGTTCCCTGAACGCTTTCCTGCCGCCCTGTTTTTTGATGCCTGCTGAAGTGTAGAGCTTTGTAAGGCAGACACCGATGGCCTGGAGTATACCGTAGACAAGGTAGTTTAGTGTAGTGCCGTGCCAGAGCCCTGCGAAAAGGAAAGCGGCAAAGAAACCGAAATACTGGGCGCTGTCCAGAGTCATCTTGCCCGTGAGTTTCTTTGTCACGGGGGTGAATATGTATGAGGTGATCCATTTTGTAAGGGTGGCATGCTGCCTGTTCCAGAAGTCGCTTATATCGTTTGCAAGGTACGGCTTGTCGAAGTTCTCAGGAAGCTTGAACCCTGCCAGCTTTGCGAAGGCTATGACTACGTCGCAGTATCCGCTGAAGTTGAAATAGATGAACAGGACGTTGGATACGGCAAAGAGCAGCATGGGCAGAATTCTCAGCTGATCAGAAATGAGTCCGAATCCGTAATCGGCTGCTTTCTGGCAGAGGTTCGAAAGGAGAAGTATCTTTACATATCCTCCGGCGATTCGGTCAAGTCATTCCAGCATATCGCTGCACTCAAGGGGCTCCTTCTCTTCATAAAAGTCCTTTACGAAGTATGAATAGTTCATTATGGGGCCGCAGATGATGGTGTAGAAAGACAGAACGTAATTCAGATAGTCGATGACGCTTTTCTGACCTTCCTCAAGGAACTCTGCGTTTATGACGTAGTCGATGATCCTGAAGAGTATGTAGGAAAGGCCGAACACTCCGAAACTTATCAGGTAGGGTATGTGGGCGGTCTTGAATATCCAGTCGTACCTTTTCAGGTACAGGAAAGCCACGACCATGATGACTATCAGCGGCCACTTCGTCTTAAAGAATCTTACGTAGAAGTAGGTGATAAGTATGTAGAGTATCGAAAAAAGAAAAGCTATCGGTCCGGCGCTTGCAATGTAAAAGACACCCATGCTAACGGCGAAGAAAATATATTTCTTGTATTTCCCTTTGAGCACGAGCGGCGCCAGCACCATTATGAGGATGTAGTACCATGAACTGATCTGCATCCTGACGCCTTATTTGTCCAGTTTGGATTCTATGACCTTTGCGAGGTCTCCCACATTGGCGAGATGGAGCAGCTCTGCCGTAGAGAACTTGACTCCGAACTCTTCTTCGCAGATGCTTATGAGCTGTATGTGTGTGAGGGAGTCCCAGTCTTCGATATCGTCGGAGGTGGTCTCAGGTGTGAGCACTATCTCATCGTCCTCGAAGAGCTCTCTGAAGATCTCTGTAAGTTTGTCGTATATCATTTCCTTTTCTCCGTTTCTATTCCGTTTCTCTTATATGGTTTTCTCTGTCTGTGTAGGTATCAAGCTCCAGGGCGTATCTGTTATCGCCCAGTGCTGTGAAGCCTTTCTCTGTGTAGAAGTTCTCCACCATGCGGTTTTTTGGGCTTTGTATGTACTCTCCTATGAGCCTTGTGCATCCGAGCTTTTTTGCTTCCTTAACAAGGGCGTTGAGAGTGAAGTCTTCGACTCCTCTCTTGAGCACTCTGCAGCTCTGGAGCCAGTTGTAAATGAAGCAGTCGGAGCCTTGCTTTTCAAGTATCACGCAGCCTATGATCCCGTAATCGGAGAAGCAGTCGGAAAGCCTGACTGCGATGCAGGCAGCGCTGCCTCCCTCTTCGAACTGCCTTACCTGTGCTTCCGTTATTCGCTGCGTCCTTAAATTGAACTGGTTAGACTTGTTGGTGAGCTGTACGAAGCGCTCTATCTCCTTGTCGGTCACGGTAGAAGCCTTGCCTGACATCTCAAGGGACCTGAGGTAATCGTCGTAATCTATCCCGCTGGCAAGGAGGGCGTTCCTTTTGGCATTGTCTCTGTAACTGTCGACTCTGCTTATATCCTCCTTCGTGATTGCCGGCCAGTCGAAGCACATGGCTTCATTTAAGGCTCTTACGTAAAGGGCAGGGTCTTCGGGAAGATCTATGACCGTGACTTCCGGTACGAACTGCTTGACTATCTGCCTTTCGGCCGGGTTGTCATCGACGAAGACCAGGGAGTCTCTTCCTATGTTCAGTTCTTCTGCTATAGCCCTTATGTTGCTTGCCTTGTCATCCCAGTTCGCCTTGAAGCAGGCTATGTCATTGAGGGCAATCTTCATGAAGGGGTTCTTCTCGAAGGCTTCCTTTGCTATGTCGTCATCGTTTTTTGAGCAAACGGCGAGTATTATGCCGCGTTGCTTGAGTTTTAAGAGATACTCCTGAAAAGCCAGGTAGCTTTCCCCTATGGCGTCGTTGGGGTTAAGGTTGATGCCGTCATATCCCAGGTCTCCCACGACTCCTCCCCAGAGGGTGTTGTCAAGGTCCAGCACCACGCATTTTCTGGTGCGGCCTGAAAGGGATTCTATGCGGCTTACGAATCTCTGTGCTGCAAGAGGCAGGTATTCGTAGCTGAAGCCTGCCTTGTTCAGATAATAGTTCCTCTCGTCGAACCACAGGCTCTTGCCGACGTATTCGGCAACGTAGTTGAGGTCTATGTAGTGGACGAAATCGGGCTTTTCAGAGCAGAGCCTCTGGTTCAGCATATTAATGCAGTTCCTTGCGGAATATGGGAGGCTCTCCTCAAGCTGGTCGTACTGCCTTTCTATGGGAGATACGAACAGGGACTGAAGCACCGTGCATCCCGTCTTGGAAAGCTTCGTATAGAGATCTTTGTAGAATGCTGCCTGGGAGCTGAGCCACTCTTCTATCTCTTCTTTGGAAGCAAGAGGTTTCGGATATACCTTGATATCCGTATGGTGGGTAAGGAGTATCACGAAGTCCGGCTTGAATGCATAGAGGGCGCTGCCTTCGTCCATGATGTCTGAAAGTATCCCGTCGTATTCTCCTTCATAGATATCGGTGTATATGCCTTTTGCGAAGGCTTCCATCTCAAACACCGATACGAAGAACTGTATGCTCTTTGATCCGAGGACCGCCACTCTGATACGGTCTTTGCCTTCGAGCAGATCTTCTCTTACCTTTTTGTACTTCCTGTGGCGGAGAAGTATGTCGGTGTACTTTTCTTTCGTTAAGTCCCTGCTGCAGTATTCCTGCACTTCTTTGATCGTAGCTTCTTTGTCCATTTCCTATTTCTTCTCTATCTCCCCGAGTATGTACCCGGTATATATTTCTCTGCCTTTTCTGTCTATATGAGTATTGTCTACATACATACTGTCAGGTATGAGCGTTCTTGTGTCTACGTATCCTATGCCTCTTTCGTTTAGGAAGGGTATGAGCTCAGTATCGACGTATTCGTTGAATGTCTGGCCTGCCTTGCTCTCAAAGAGAGATGAGGATCCATAGAGTATGTTGACCACCACCTTGCAGTCAAAGGACGTGATGAAGTCTCTTACGCTATCTTTCCTTCCCTCATCGAAGGAAAGCAGTCTGTCGTACCTTGCATAGTTGTTCACTGCAGGGGTAAACAGGGCGTCGAGAGATCCAGACCTGATATATTCCTTAAGGTATTCTGCGCTCTTGCCTATGTTTCTTGCCCCGAGGGCGTAGAACCTTTTGAGGCCCGATGCGAAGCTACGTTTTATGCTGAGGTCTTCGGATACTTCATATACGTTTCCGTACTTTAGAGCCGATGCGACGACGTCGCTTGAGAGGACTGTCTTTTTGAACAGAACGGGAGAGATGTCGATCATGATCACGTCATCTTCTCTCAGGACGAGCCCTTCGGCCTGGGCAAAGCCTCTGAGGAGCCTGTATGAATCTATGGTGGCCGATCCGCCGCAGATCTTTATGACCTTGTCGGTCATGTCGTCGCATATGCCTGCTATGCTGGTGGATGCTCCGTAGACTATGATCCTGTCTCCGCCTTGAGAAGCCTTGATGCCAGTGCTGACGTTTCCGTAAAGGTAGTCAAGGCCCATGCCGCTGCCCATGGTGGAGGGGTAAACGAGTCCGCTGCCTTCCCTGGCAGCTTTCCTTTCATACTTTGCGTCGATCCCTTTGTTTATGTCAAAGCAAACCCGGCTCACACAAAAGAAGACCAGGGTGGATGCAAGTGCTGCGGCGGCCAGAAGCGCAATGTATTGTAAAGGAGTTTTCTTATCGTTCATAATGTGTCACAAAACAATTCATTATACCACAGCTTCCGCCATTATGACATTGCATTATGAGGCCTTTAGGCTGTAAAATATACCTGTTATGAGAGTAGATAAGTATTTGAAGATAGCCCGCCTCATAAAGCGGAGAACAGTTGCCCACGATGCCTGCGAGGAGAGCAGGATATTCGTAAACGGCAAGGAAGCAAAGCCCGGTAAGGATATAAAGCCGGGAGACGAGATAAAGATAGTCTTCGGAACTTCGGAGATGAAGGTGAAGGTGCTCTCCACACCGGAACATGCATCTAAGGAGGATGCCGCATCTCTTTACGAGGTCATAGACTGATGGATTTCAAACTTCATGCCCCCTATGCCCTGACAGGAGACCAGCCGGAAGCTGTTAAGAAGCTTGTGGACGGTCTTAACGCGGGCAAAAAACATCAGACGCTCCTCGGAGTCACGGGCTCCGGGAAGACTTTTACCATGGCCAATGTCATAGCCGCTGTAAACAGGCCCACCCTTGTCATATCCCACAACAAGACCCTGGCGGCACAGCTGTGCGGGGAGTTCAAGGAGTTCTTCCCCGAGAACGCCGTGGAGTATTTCATTTCATATTACGACTATTACCAGCCCGAAGCTTACGTGCCTTCAACGGATACGTATATAGAAAAGGATTCGGATATAAACGAAGAGATAGACAGGCTCAGATACTCTGCCACGGCAGCCCTTACGGAGAGAAGAGACGTTATCATTGTCGCTTCAGTATCCTGCATTTACGGCCTGGGCTCCCCTGACGAATACAGGAACCAGATGATCTCCCTGCGTCCGGGCATGCAGATCTCAAGGAACGACATACTAAGGCAGCTTGTGGACATACAGTACACAAGGAACGACATGAGTTTCGAAAGGGGCAGCTTCCGCGTAAGAGGAGACATCATCGACGTCATACCGGCGGGAGGAGAGCACGCCATTAGGATAGAGATGTTCGGGGATGAGATAGACAGCCTCAAGGAGCTGGATCCTCTGACGGGAGAGGTCATAGCCACAAGAAGCCACGTTCCCATCTTCCCAGCAAGCCACTATGCCACTTCCAAGGAGAACATGGATAGGGCTCTGGTCACCATAGAAGAAGAGCTCGAGGACCGCATACAGTGGTTCAAAGACAGAGGCAAGCTCCTGGAAGCCCAGAGGATAGAGCAAAGGACCAGGTACGATCTTGAGATGCTCAGGGAGATAGGCATGTGCAAGGGTATTGAGAACTACTCAAGGCACCTCATAGGAAATCCCCCCGGAGCCAGTCCCTATACCCTCATAGACTATTTTCCCAAGGATTTTCTCATCATCATAGATGAGAGCCATGCAATGCTGCCCCAGCTTCGAGCCATGGCCAACGGAGACAGGTCGAGAAAGACGGCCCTTGTGGACTACGGCTTCAGGTTGCCTTCGGCCCTTGACAACAGGCCTTTAAGGTTCGATGAGTTCGAGGAAAGGGTGAACCAGATAATATATGTATCGGCGACACCTGCCGAATACGAAAGGGAAAAGGCGGGAGGCATCTCAGCCGAGCAGGTCATAAGGCCTACTGGACTTCTGGATCCACCCATCGAGGTCCATCCCACGGAAGGGCAGATAGATCACCTCATAGGAGAGATAAACAAGGAAACGGCCGCGGGAAGAAGAGTCCTGGTCACCACCCTTACGAAAAAGATGGCCGAGAGCCTTACTTCGTATCTTAAGTCTGCAGGCATAAACTGCAGGTACATGCATTCTGACATACAGTCTCTCGAAAGAAACGAGATATTAAGAGATCTTCGCCTGGGAGAGTTCGATGTGCTGGTGGGTATAAACCTCTTAAGAGAAGGCCTGGATCTTCCGGAGGTTTCCCTTGTTGCCATACTCGATGCCGACAAGGAAGGTTTCCTGCGTACTGAGACTTCCCTCATACAGACCGTGGGAAGGGCCAGCAGGAACGTGAACGGAAGAGTCATAATGTACGCCGATGAGATATCTCACGCCATGAGAGTGTGCATAGACGAGACGGACAGAAGGCGCAGCATTCAGGAAAGATATAATAAAGAACACGGAATAACGCCGCAGACCATTGAGAAGGCCGTAAGAGATGTCATAGAAGTTACTACGAAGGTGGAGGCGGAAATAGACGAGTACGAAGGAAAGTCCCTGCTTGAGCTCACAAAGAAAGAGCTCAGGGATTACGCCGACAAACTGGAAAAAGAAATGCGCGAAGCTGCGAAAGCTCTGGAGTTCGAGAGGGCTGCTGTTCTGCGTGACAGACTTCTCGAAGTAAGAGCCAAACTGTGATATACTTTTGATATGCAAAAAGATTTGGTAATACGTGGCGCGAGAGCCCACAATCTCAAAAATATAGATCTCACTATACCAAGGGACAAGATGATAGTCATCACCGGACTTTCGGGTTCCGGCAAGTCTTCCCTTGCTTTCGATACTATCTATGCGGAAGGTCAGAGGCGCTACGTCGAATCTCTGTCCGCATACGCGAGGATGTTCCTCGGCCAGGTGGATAAGCCGGACGTCGATTCCATCGACGGACTTTCCCCTGCCATTTCCATAGATCAGAAGACCACCTCAAAAAACCCAAGATCCACCGTGGGCACGGTCACGGAGATATATGACTATCTGCGTCTTCTTTACGCCCGCATAGGAAAGCCTCACTGCCCCATATGCGGCAGGGAGATAAGCAGCCAGTCGGTGGACCAGATAACGTCTCAGATAATGGCACTTGAGCCCGGAACGAGGGTCACGCTCATGGCTCCCGTGGTAAAAGCCCAGAAGGGCATGCATGAGAAGGTCCTTGAGAGGATACAAAGAGAAGGTTTTGTCAGAGTCAGGGTCGACGGAGAGATAAAGACCCTGGGCGAAGACGAGATCAAACTGGGAAAGACGTTCAAACACAGCATTGAGATAGTCGTCGACCGTATAGTCATCAAGGAAGGTATAGAGAGCAGGATATCTGAGTCCGTGGAGCTTGGTATAAAGCACTCTGAATTCGGTCAGGTCATGGCTCTTTGCCAGAGCGGGGATGAGACGAATGAGCTCATTTTCTCCACTACACTGGCCTGTCCCGAGCACGGGATCTCCGTCGGAGATCTTGAACCGAGGAGTTTTTCGTTCAACGCTCCTTTCGGCGCCTGCCCCGAATGCAACGGCCTCGGAGTCATACAGTATTTCGATCCGGAGCTCATAGTCACGGATCCCGGTCTTTCCATTCCTAATGGGGCTCTTAAGCAGGCCCTCTCGCTTGTGGAGTTCCCCAGCTGGTACAAGGAGATGCTGGGAGCCCTGGCAAAGGAGCACGGGGTTGATTTCAATACTCCCTACAGGGATCTTCCCAAGAGTTATTTAGACGAGGTCTGGAACGGCACGAACGGAAGGAAGGTCCCCATAGACCACGTGAGAAGGGACGGCACCGTGGCTCACTGGGCGGAGAAGTTTTCTGGCGTGGCAAGGAGCATGGAAAACAGACTTGCCCATACCCAGACGGAGATCATAAGGAATAAGCTCGAAGAGCTCATGAGCGTTTCCGAGTGCAAAGCCTGTCACGGGAAAAGGCTGCGCCCCGAGATACTGGCTGTCACCGTTGGCGGAAAGAACATCATAGAATATACCGAACTTCCTGTAAGAGAGGCTCTGGATTTTACTGAAGAGCTGGAGCATACCCTATCCGAACGAGATATGGCCATAGCGAGGCTCATACTCAAGGAGATAAAGGCAAGGCTTTCCTTCCTTGCGGAAGTAGGCCTTGAATATCTCACCATGGCAAGGGCTTCGGCGACGCTTTCGGGAGGAGAGAGCCAGAGGATAAGGCTGGCCACCCAGATAGGATCTTCTCTTGTGGGCGTCATGTACATACTGGACGAGCCTTCCATAGGGCTCCACCAGAAGGACAATGCCAAGCTCCTGCAGGCATTGAGGTCTCTTACGGATATTGGGAATACTCTAATCATAGTCGAGCACGACCAGGAGACCATGGAGGCAGCGGACCAGATCATTGACATAGGTCCCGGAGCCGGCGAATACGGAGGATATCTGGTGGCCCAGGGAAGCCTGGAGGATATAAAGGGATGCAAAGAGAGCATCACCGGACAGTATCTTTCCGGAGCCAAGAAGATACCGATCCCGGGAAAGAGAAGAGTGGGCAGCGGAGGCTGCATAAGTCTTAAGGGAGCTGCTGAGAACAACCTCAAAAACGTGGACGTGGACTTCCCTCTTGGCAAGTTCATTTGCGTCACGGGAGTGTCAGGCAGCGGCAAGTCATCCATGGTGGACGACATACTATACAGAGCCGTGGCGGAAAAGCTCTACAAATCCAAGACCAAGCCCGGCAAGTATGCAGACATAAGCGGCCTTGAGAACATAGACAAGGTCATAGACATAGACCAAAGCCCCATAGGCCGTACCCCTAGGAGCAATCCTGCCACCTATACGGGTGTGTTCACGCAGATAAGATCGCTGTTCGCACAGACCACTGACGCAAGGATAAGGGGCTTCGAACAGGGACGCTTCAGCTTCAACGTGAAGGGCGGACGCTGCGAGGCCTGCCAGGGCGGAGGCATCATAAAGATCGAGATGAACTTCCTTCCCGACGTATACGTGCCCTGCGAGGTGTGCCACGGAAGAAGATACAACCACGAGACCCTTGAGGTCAAGTACAAGGGAAAGAGCATATACGACGTTCTTGAAATGAGCGTGGAGGAAGCTCTTGAGTTCTTCAAGGACATACCGGCCATAAACAGGTATATGAAGACACTCTACGACGTGGGGCTCGGGTATATAAAACTGGGACAGCCTTCGACGCAGCTGTCCGGAGGAGAAGCCCAGAGGATCAAACTTGCCACGGAACTTGCAAAGAGGTCGACGGGAAAGACCCTCTATATACTTGATGAACCTACCACGGGACTTCACTTTGCAGATGTGGACAAGCTCATAAACGTCCTTCAGAAACTGGTGGATGCGGGCAATACCGTCATAGTCATAGAGCATAACCTGGACGTCATCAAAACGGCGGACTGGATAATAGACCTGGGTCCAGACGGAGGAGATAAAGGCGGCACAGTCATAGCCGAAGGAACTACCGAGGACGTGGCCAAGGTCGAAAGTTCATATACGGGACAGTATTTGAAAAAGATATTGAAGTGAGGGAACCCCTATGATCGATTTTATAAACAACATACTAAAGGACAGGAGGGCGACCTTCATAATCGGCATGATAATGCTCATAGGAGGACTTTGGCTTTTCGTTCAGAACGTCTATGTCTCATCTCCCTGGCATCCTGCAGGAATACACATCGGGCCCTTTACTTTCAGGTCCGGCGTGCTCGTGCTTCCTATCCTCGGAGCTCTTGTATGGATGTTCTTCAAGCCGAAGAGCAAGGCTGCGAAGGTCTTTGCCTGCATAGGGCTGGCAGTCATAGTCATATATGTGATCATGAGCGTGAATATAAAACTGTCCAGGGTACCCATCCTTGAGTGGATAGGTATACTGCTTCTCATAGTCATCGGAGCCCTGTTCACATGGGCGGGCGTCAGCGGC
>CAYUGP010000011.1:0-17383 GCA_964444315.1 uncultured Oscillospiraceae bacterium
TTCTGTCGCCTAACTCATGACTGAAGTCACGAGAGTGCGGCGACATTTTTTCAAAAGTCAGATCACCTTCAATGTAATCCACCTGATTATACCCCTTTTGTCTTTCTTTCACAATATAAATGTATTACAAATAAAATACATTTATTTAAACCTTTGATGTATTTATTGTACTAAAGTGAGGGGAAGGATTCTAACACCGATTTGTTGTTGATGCAGTACAGCTTACTTGTGTGACAAACTGTGTTGCCCGGATGCTTTTCATGAGCTTCTGCTTGCGTTACAATATATGCGGAGATGAATATATGCCGTTCAGAATAGTAAATGAAGATATAACGAAGCTTAAGGTCGACGCTCTGGTCAACTCCACCAATCCGGAGATGGTGGGGTACGCAGGCGTCGATAAGATAGTCCACGCTCTTGGCGGGGAGGAGCTGGACAGGGAGTGCGAGCCTTTAAGAGGCAAGCTCCGTTTCGGCGAGGCTGTATACACTAAGGCCTGCGGAGATCTCAAGGCCAAATATGTGATCCATACTTACGGACCCACCTATGTGGACGGGCTTCAGGGGGAGCCCATACTTCTTCGTTCCTGCTATAGGGAGAGCCTGAGGCTTGCATCGAGCCTCGGATGCAGAAGCGTGGCCTTTCCTCTGATCTGCGCGGGGACTCTTTCCTATCCCATACACGAGGCGCTGGGCATCGCGATATCTGCCATCAACGAGTATCTCAATCTTGAGGACTCGAAGATGGATGTGACCCTTGCTTTGTATTTCGTATCTTCAGACAGGGTGTCTGCTGCCATACTCGGAGATCTTGACAGGTACATTGCGGAAAACAGCGGAAGCGGTCAGGGTACAGAGGAAGACCTTGATAAGCTCCTTGAGGGAAAAGGAGAGAGCTTCCACGAAATGCTCAGGCGCTACATGAAAGAAAGAGGGATGACGGATCCGGATATCTACCATTCCCTGTACATGTCCGCAAAGACCTTCAACAAGATAATCAACGGAAAGGTCAAACAGCCAAAGAAGAACACCATATATGCGATCGCCATAGCCATGAAGCTGAGCTACGAGGAGACGAAAGCCCTCATGGAATCGGCGGGCCTCACTTTTTCGAGCAGCAGCCGGCAGGATATGATAGTGGCCTACTGCCTGAAAAACGGTATCGCGGACCTTTACGATATCAACTGCCAGCTGGTCAAATACGAGGAAGAGCCCATTTACTGCAGCGCGTGATCTTTCTCCCGGCGGGAGAAACGAATAGAATATATACAGGATATACTGAAGCCGTAAGAAAGATCTTGCGGCTTTTTCCTTAGGGGGACAAAGGGATGAAAAAGTACAGAACGGGTATGTACGGAGGCAAGTTCATGCCCATGCACAAAGGCCACGAATTCTGCGTGCAGACAGCCGCAAAGGAATGCGAGACCGTATACGTGATACTGTTTTACGGAGGCGCGGAGGAAGAGGAGATACTGAAAAAGCAGCCTGAAGAATGGCTCCTGCCGAAGGCCAGGATGAAGCAGGTCGAAAGGATTTGTGAAAAGTACGGAAAAGAGGCAAGGATGGTGCCGGCGGCCATAGACTGCGGAAAGCTCAGAAAGCTCTGCGGAGACGATACCTGGGATGCGGAGACGCCCCTTGTAAGAGATCTGGTCGGGGATAGGCTGGATGCGGTATACGGCAGCGAGGAGACCTACGGAGAGTATTTCCGGAAGGCATATCCGGAGGCGGAGCTCAGGCTCGTGGATGTAAACAGGGATGCGTTCCCCGTCAGCGGTACGCTGGTCAGGGAAATGAAAAAGGAGGAAAGGGAAAAATGGATGGTGTAAAGAACATCAGAAAGAGCTTTGCGGAGCTCAAGTGGTACGAATATCTTATGGGAGCGGTCATGATACTAATAGCCGCAAGGGCTATGGTCATAGCCTTCACGGAAGGCTCATCCGACGGTAATCCGGCATGGCTGACCATCATAAACTTCATCAGCGCCGTATGCGGAGTCCTGTGCATATTCTTCTGCGCAAGGGCAAGCATAAGCAACTTCGTCTTCGCGACGGTCAACACCCTGGTGTACTCCGTATACCTTATATACTGGCACATCTGGGGCACGGCGGCTCTGGAGATACTTTTCTACATACCCATGAATTTCATATCCTGGGCATACTGGGTAAAGCACAGGGATGAGGTCCTCACCCACAAGACCAAGGCGAAGAAACTGACGGCTGCGCAGAACCTTCTGTGCACCGCTGCAGTGATAGGCTCTGCAGTGATATATCACTGGATACTGGTAAGAGTGGGAGGCGAGGTCGCCTGGTTCGATGCCTTCACCCTGAGCATAGGTATCGTGGCCACGGTGCTGGAGCTTCTTCGCTACCGGGAGCAGTACGTGTGGTGGATAATCACCGACATAGTGACTGTGGGAATGTACATAGCCCACTTCGATGCGGTATACCTCACAAAGAGGAGCATTTACCTCATAATGGCTGTCATAGGCCTTGTGAACTGGGCAAAACTCCACAAAGAAAGGAACGCAGAAAACGAATAGGGAAGGCAATACGAAAAGACTCCCGGAGCATGTGCTCCGGGAGTTTCTTTCATTCGACTTTCATCATCCTGTACCCTATGCCTATGTGGGTCTGTATGTACTGAGGCGAGTCAGGGCATGGCTCCAGCTTCTTCCTCAGTGTAGCCATGAAGACCCTCAGAGAAGCTATGTCGTTGTCCCAGCTCCTTCCCCATATGTTCTGCGTTATATACGTATGGGTCAGGACTTTGCCCGTGTTCTTTGCAAGAAGGCAGAGGAGCTTGTATTCTATGGGCGTGAGTTTCAGCTCTTCTTCTCCCAGGTATGCGCAGCCTGCGGGGTAGTCTATCCTCAGCTCCCCGTTGGTGTATTCCGTGCTTTCCTGTCCCCCTTCGGGGTTCGTGAGTGAGAGCCTTCTTATGGTGACTCTCAGCCTAGCCAGGAGCTCCTCAACGGAGAAGGGCTTTGTAAGGTAGTCGTCCGCTCCCGCATCCAGGGCTTTTATCTTGTCGTCGTCTTCGCTCCTTGCGCTTATGACTATGATGGGGGTGTTGGACCAGCTCCTTATCTGCTCTATGACTTCTATTCCGTCTATGTCGGGAAGCCCGAGATCCAAGAATATGACGTCCGGGTTGTACGACGATGCCATCATAAGGGCTTCGGAGCCGCTTGCTGCCGTCAGATATTTGTATTCGTGGGTCTTCAGTGTGGTCACTATGAGGTTGCGCACCGGAGTATCGTCTTCCACGACCAGTATGGTAGCTTTATTCATATATGTTCACCTCCGCCTCGGGCAGTGAGAACGAGAAGCAGCAGCCCGAAGGCTTGTTGTCTTCAAGCCTGATGCTTCCTCCGTGGGCCTCCACTATGGATTTGCACAGGGCAAGGCCCAGGCCCAGGCCTCTTCTTCCGTCGGCTATCTTGCTTTCTCCCGTATAGAACATCTCGAAGATGTGCGGTTTCATTTCATCGGGTATACCTGGCCCGTTGTCCTTTACGCTGACGATTATGTCCTTTCCTTCCCTGCGGCTCGATATATCTATCTCCGAGCCTTGCTGGGTGTTCTTCACTGCGTTGTTCACCAGGTTTATGAGGACCTGGGATATGAGCCTGCTGTCCATGCGGGCTATGAGTATGTCCTCGCCCTCTTCCACTTTTATTATGTGCTTTGACGAGTTCCTGTCTATGTGCTTTAAGGCTTCGCCTATGACGTCGCCCACTATGTCCGTGGTCATGTGCAGCTCCATCTTCCCGTTCTCTATCCTGGATATGAAGAGGAGGTTCTCCACCAGGTCTATGAGCCATTCCGAATCGTCATATATGTCTGAGAAGATCTGCTCCAGGGTTTCCCTGTCCAGCTGTTCGTAGCTGGACATCAGGGTGCTGGCGTTGCCTGATATGGACGTAAGAGGAGTGCGTATGTCGTGGGATACGGAGCGCAGGAGGTTGGACCGCAGCTGTTCGTTTCTCGCCATGACGGCGGCCTGCTCCTTTTCCCTCGCGTTCCGTATGCTGTCGAGGGCCAGGGCGCATTCTCCCAGCATGGAGCTGAAGATGCTGAGCTCGAAGGTCTCCAGGGCTTTGCCGCCCACCATGACGGCTACCACGCCGTAGCAGCGCTCGTTGATGCTGATGGGATAGTACTGGTTCTTTGCGTTCCTGAAATTCTCAAAACCCTTTCCCGCAGGAAGGCGGTTTTTAAGGACCCAGGCTGCTATCTCCTGAGCATCGGCGTCGGGGTCCGTTTCCGCCGAGGAGTCCCTGTTGTAGAAGTAGAGGGATTCCGCGGCCTTTCCGTCTTCCCTGGCAGGGTATACGACTGCATCCCTGTCAAGAAGCTTTATGATCTGCCTTGCAGTGACTTTTATGGCAAGATCTTCGGTCTCCGCTTTCTGCAGCAGCCTGTTAGTTTCAAACAGAAGCTTGGTCCTGAATGCTTCCCTTGCGGAGTGGCGGGCGTTTTCCTTGAGCCTGTTTGCCAGAGAGCCCGTGATAAGGGAGGCCGTGAGCATTATGGCGAAGGTCACCAGGTATTCCGTTTCATAGGTGTGGAAGCTGAACCTGGGCTCTATGAAGAGGTAATTGAACAGCAGCACGCTGAAAAGAGATCCTGCGGCTCCGTATATGGGGCTTACGGTGGCCACGGATATGATGAGTACTGCCAGTATATATACGGTTATGATGTTGGCCTCTGTAAAGCCGAAATATGTGAAGAGAAGGCCGACTCCCGATGCGCACATGAGTATGAGGAGGGCTATGAGGCTGTCCTTTGCCGTCGGCTTTATATTCCCCTTTCGCCTCAGGTCCTTGTTCTTCCACTTGAGGTCTGCCTCGGAGTCGGGGATGATGTATACGTCGATGCCGGGGACGCTGAGTATGATCTGTTCAGTAAGGGTGGTCTTGTCCCAGAAGTGGCGCCTTTTCATGCCGCTTCTTCCAACCACCAGCTTCGTGGCTCCGGATACGTGGGCGTATTCAGCCACCTGGACGGGTATGTCGTTGCCCGTGATGGTTATGACGGAAGCACCCTGCTGCTCCGCATAGCGTATGTTCTCCTGTATGCGGTTCTTGTCGTCTTCTGAAAGGTCTTCGTAGTAGCTCGGCTTTATATACACAGCAGTCAGGACAGCGCTGAAAGCCCCGGCCATCTTTGCGGCCGCGGCTATTACTTTCCTGTTGGAAGGCGAGGGCGAAAGGCATACGAGTATGCGTTCGCCTTTGTCCGTTTCTCTGTCCATTTCAGTGTATCCTCTTGAGCTCATTTTATCACATATCTATGCTCCTTTGCATCTGAACGCTTTACACTTTCCGCGCAGGTCTTTGGGGCTTATGTCCTCGCTCTGTCCGTCGAGAAGTATGACCGTGCATTTTTCGTGCCGGCCTATGAATCCCGCGAAGGCTTCCATCTTTTCGTCGTAGGTCTCGTCTCCCGTTATGATGCAGATCTCATTATCAAAGGAAGGAAAGCTGGGTTCTTCGACCTTGAAGTGGGAAAACAGTTCCTTCTCGAACACGCATACGGACAGGTACCCAAGACCCATGAACAGTATTATGGTGAAAAACAGCAGCAGATCTCTCATGGTCTTCACCTCCTGCCCTATATCCTGAAGCACTTCTGGATCGCCTTGGGCTCTCCCAGCACCAGCAGGGTCATGTCCTTTCCCAGGGCCGTGTCGGGGTTTACGGAAATGTCTATCTTTCCGTTCACCTTTACGGCCAGGATGTTGATGCCGTACTTCTTGCGTATGTCTATCTGGCCTACGGTCTTGCTAAGCCAGCCTCCGGGCACTGAAAGCTCATAGATGGCATGGTTGTCGTCAAGTCTCACGTAGTCCAGTATATTGTCCGATGTGTACCTTATAGCAGCCCATTCGGCTATCTGCTTTTCCGGGTTTATGACTTCGTCGGCCCCGTTGCGCAGCAGGAACTTTGCCTGCACGTCCCTGTCGGCCCTCGCCACCACCACTTTTCCTCCAAGCTCTTTCAGAAGGGAAGTGGTCTCGAGGGAATTCTGGAAGTCGCTGCCTATGGTCACTATGCATACGTCGAAGTTGCCCACCCCCAGGGACCGCAGGAATGCTTCGTTGGTGCTGTCGCCTATCTGGGCGTCGGTCACCAGGGGCAGTATCCTGTTTATCCTGTTTTCGTCCTTGTCTATGGCAAGCACCTGGTGCCCCAGTTCCTGGAGCCTCATGGCAAGCTGGGTGCCGAAGTGGTTCACGCCTATGAGCAATATGGATTTCATGACATCCTCCTTAACCTACGGTTATCTTTTCGACGGGATACTGAGCTATCTCGGTCTCCTTGCTGCTTATGGCAGCGTACATAAGTGTAAGTCCTCCGACTCTGCCGAAGAACATGAGTATCTCAAGTACGGCTCTTGAAAGGCCGCAAAGTCCCGGGGTTATGCCCAAAGTCAGACCTACTGTGCCTATGGCCGATGCGGTCTCGAATAGACACTGGCCCACCGGGAGCCCTTCCGCGATGCTTATGATCACCGCGCCGGCTGATACCAGCAAAAGGTAGAGAAGAAGCAGGGTCGCCGCGTTTTTCACGGCGCTGTCTTCCACCCGCCTTCCGAACATCCTGGCGCTTTTCTTTCTGCGTATGACGGCCGACATATTTGCGAAGATCACTGCCGCCGTGGTGGTCTTCATTCCTCCTGCCGTGGAGCCCGGGGCTCCTCCTATGAGCATGAGCATCCCTGTGATGAGAAGGCCGGGCCCCGTCATCTTCGGAAGATCCGCCGTATTGAAGCCTGCCGTTCTCGGCGTCACGGCCTGGAAGAGGGAAAGGCAAATCCTTTCCTTCAATGCCAGCCCCGAAAAGTCCGTGAAGAAGAAAAACACCATGGGTATCAGTACCAGGATCCCCGCTGCCGCCAGTATGGTCTTGCTCTGCATGCGGTATCTCTTGAAGTGCAGCTTGTTTGACGCCATGTCTTCCCAGGTCAGAAAACCTATGCCGCCTGCTGTTATGAGGAGGCAGGTCACTATGACGACCGGAAGGTCCGAGGCAAAGGCCGTCAGGGAGGAGAATTCTCCCGTATGGCTTCCCAGGATATCGAAGCCTGCGTTGCAGAAGGCTGATACGGAGTGGAATACGGAAACGAAGATCCCTTCCTTTCCGAAGGCTTTTAAGAAGCTCGGCAGTACAAGAAGCGCTCCGATGATCTCGGCGGAGAAAGCGATCTTGAAGATGAAGCCCGTCATCTTCACGACGCCTCCCAGCTGGTGAGCCGAAAGACTGTCCTGCAGGATGCTCCTTTCCAGGAGCCCTATCTTCCTTCCCGAGATCATGGCTGTGAAGGCTGCCACGGTCACTATGCCCAGGCCTCCTATCTGTATGAGGACCAGTATCACTATCTGTCCGAAGAGGGTCCAGTAAGTGGCCGTGTCCCTTACCACCAAACCCGTGACGCACACTGCGGAGCACGAGGTGAAAAGGGCGTCGCTCAAAGATGCAGACCCTTCGGCTGCGGAGGCGAAGGGCAGCATGAGAAGAAGGGTGCCAAGGGCTATGAGTCCCAGGAACCCTGCGATTATTATCTGAAATGTCGAAAGCTTGATGCCGAAAAGTGTTTTTCCATCGGTGACCTCCTGCCGCCTCATATATCATATCCGTATGCCGCTAAGACGGTGTTAAGGCAGGGCGGGGAGACATTAAGATTGAATAAAGACGGAGGAAAGCCTTTCTCTTTGCATATTTGCGTGACTTTGAGCCCCTTTTTGGATATCATTAGAAAAAAGGAAGATAAAGCTTAAAGGAAAGAAAGCTCCATGCAATACAGAGAAGACAGATACGGAAACAAGCTTTCCATCCTCGGCTACGGATGCATGCGCTTTACCAAAAAAGGCGCGGGCATAGACGTAGATAAGGCGGAAAAGGAGATAATGGCTGCATACAGGGCCGGGGTCAATTATTACGACACGGCATATGTCTATGCGGGAAGCGAAGCGGCTCTCGGGCTCATACTCGAAAGGAACGGCATAAGGGACAGGGTAAACATAGCCACCAAGCTGCCCCAGTACCTCATAAGGAGCCGCAAAGAGCTGGACAGGTACTTCGGTGAGGAGCTCTCCAGGCTGCGCACGGACCACGTGGACTACTACCTCATGCACCACATGACGGATGTCGGGATGTGGGAAAAGCTCAAAGCCGTGGGCATAGAAGACTGGATCAAGGAAAAGAAAGCTTCGGGGCAGATAAGGAACATAGGCTTTTCCTATCACGGCAATACGGACAACTTCATCACTATACTGAATGACTACGACTGGGATTTCTGCCAGATCCAGTACAACTACCTGGACGAGAATACCCAGGCCGGAAGAAAGGGAGTCAAGGCTGCCGCCGAAAAAGGCATTCCTGTCATCATAATGGAGCCTTTGAGGGGAGGCAAGCTCGTAAGCATGCTGCCGCCCGCTGCCAGGAAGCTATTCGCATCCAGCGAGAGGGGATGGACCCCCGCCCGCTGGGCCTTAAACTGGCTATTCGATCAGCCCGAAGTCACGGTGGTGCTTTCGGGGATGAACTCAGAGGAAATGGTGGAAGAGAACTTAAGGACTGCAGATGAAGCCGGAGCCGGCATGCTGACGGAAGAGGACTTCGCCCTTCTCGAAGAGGTGAAGAAGGCCATAAAGGAGAAGGAAAAGGTGGGCTGCACCGGATGCCGCTACTGCATGCCCTGTCCCCAGGGTGTGGATATACCCGGGACCTTTGCCTCCTACAACACCATGTATACGGAGGGAAAGAGCATAGGAAGGTTCCAGTATGCCCAGACCGCATGTATGACCAAGTTGCCGGCCTTTGCGACCCAGTGCATAGAGTGCGGCAAGTGCGAGAAGCACTGTCCTCAGGGTATAGCCATAAGGGATAAACTGAAAGAGGCCGACAGGGCCTTAAGACCTCTTCCCTACAGGATAGGGATAGACGTTGCAAGAAAATTCATGTTCAGGAAGGCAAAGGAAAACTGATGTACTATTTGATACGAGATACGCTTACGGAATGCACGGCAGGTGACATATCGGGAGGAGAGGCCCCCTATGTGGCGATCCTCTCTCCCGACGAATGGAAGAGGGACAGGGAGCTCTTTTCCATGGGCATTGATATGGACGGGGACCCGCCTGCAAGGGCAATAACCCGCGCCCTGGTGAACTACGATTCCCTCACGGGGAGCATCAACGTTCCCAGGATGGGTTACGACGATCACGAGGCAGGCTATTTCTCTTTCGCCCTTGACGAAAGGGGAGTGGTCTTCATAGACAGCAGCGGCCTGGCGGAGCATATATGCGGGGCGGTGGCTGCAAAGAAGCGCTGGCGCATGCCCAGCCTTGAAAGGTTCCTCTACGACTTTCTAGAGCAGGTGATCTCCCCGGACCTTGCCAGGCTCGAGGGCATAGAGCACCTCATGGAGGGTATGGAAGCGGAGATACTTTCAGGGGAGACCGAAGAGGAGATGGCCGGGCTCAATGAGGTGAGGGGCAACCTCCTCGACATGGACCTTCACTACAGGCAGCTTCTGGATCTGAGCCAGGAGCTCGAGGAGAATGAGAACGGTTTCTTCACGGATGAGAATCTCAGGTATTTCCACATGTTCAGCGTGAGGGTCGAAAGGCTCATGGAGATGGTGTATAACCTGAGCGACTACTCGGTGCAGCTCAGAGACCTCCTCCAGACCAGGATAGACGTGAAGCAGAACAGGATAATGACCCTCCTTACGGTCATAACCACCATATTTACGCCTCTTACCCTGCTCACGGGCTGGTACGGCATGAACTTCGTATACATGCCCGAGCTCAGGTTCAAGTGGAGCTACCCTGTGGTGATAGCAGTCAGCCTGTCCATTGCCGTAGGCTGCATAGTGTATTTCAAGAAGAAAAAGTGGATGTAACATATATACAAGGAGAAGAAGATGGTTACTGAAAAGATGTACGACAAGCTCGCAGAGCTCATAGTGAAAAAAGGAGTCAACGTTCAGAAGGATCAGCCGGTGGTCATAAACGCATCGGTGAGAGATGCGGGATTCATAGAGAAGCTGGCAAAGAAGGCCTATGAGGCCGGAGCTAAATTTGTCAGCGTGGAGTGGTCCGACAGCAAGATCACGAAGATGGGATACCAGTATCAGTCCGACGAGACCCTTGCGGAAGTCCCCCAGTGGTTCTACGACAAGAGAAAATATCAGCAGGACAAAGGCGCCTGCTATATCTCCATAGCCTCTGGAAAGCCGGGCGAAATGTCTGACGTGGACAGCGAAAAGATAAACATAGCATCCATGGCAGTATATACCAAGATAGCTGACCTCATGTCATACACCATGAACAACGAAGGCCAGTGGTGCATAGCAGGTATCCCTTCCATGGAATGGGCGGAAGTGGTCTTCCCGGAGCTTCCGGAAGAGGAAGCTTTCGAAAAGCTGGGAGACGCCATATTCGCAGTCACCAGGGTCAGCGAGGACAACGATCCTGTGGCCGAGTGGGATGCCCACGACAGAGAGCTCATGGAACACTGCAGGAAGCTCAACGAGCTTAATTTCAAAAAGCTCCACTTCAGAAGCGGCCTCGGGACCGACCTTTATGTCGAGCTCGTAAAGGATCACATATGGGCAGGAGGCGGCTGCTATACCCCTGCGGGAGTTTTCTTCGATCCCAACATGCCTACGGAGGAGTGCTTCTGCATGCCTCTTAAAACGGGCACCGACGGTATAGTGTACGCGTCGAAGCCTTTAAGCTACAACGGCAAGGTCATAAAGGACTTCTGGCTCAGGTTCGAAAACGGAAAGGTCGTTGATTTCGACGCAAAAGAGGAAAAAGGCGCTCTTGAAAAGCTTCTGAACTTTGACGAGGGCTCCAGGTTCCTGGGCGAAGTGGCCCTGGTGCCCTACGACTCTCCGGTGTCCAAATCAGGGGTGCTTTTCTTCAACACCCTCTACGATGAGAACGCAGCCTGCCATCTGGCTCTCGGAAGACCCTATCCCGAAAACATCAAGGGAGGGGAGCAGATGAGCAAGGAAGAGCTCGCAGCCCACGGCGCCAACGACTCCATGCAGCACGAAGACTTCATGTTCGGCACGGAAGATATGGATATAGACGGGATAAAGGAAGACGGAAGCTCAGTGCCCGTATTCAGAAAGGGCAACTTCGTATTTTGAGAAAAAGGGAAAGAAAATGCAGCCTGCCCGGAAGGATAGCAGGAGACATAATACTTCTTTTTACGGCTCTCCTTACGGCGGATGTCATCATTGTCATGAGCCGAAAGATACAGACGGTGGTGCTGAAGGACATATACAGGATGTTCTTCATCCAGGAGATCCTCATACTCGCAGTGCTCCTTCTCTTTGCCCTTGACCTCAGATTCGGGATCTTCAGCTCGAAAAAGGCAGGGCCCCTGAGCCTTCTTGGCTGGCTTTTCAGGACGGCTGTAATATCAGTGACCTGCATCTGCCTCCTTTGCTTTAGCAAAGTGCTGGGCGGATGCGTCATGAATACGGCGGCGGAAGCGGACAGGGTCATAGTCCTTGGCATGGCTCTTGAGAACGGGCAGCCTCCTAAGGATCTCGTTCACAGGGTGGAGACTGCGGAAAAGTATCTTCTTGAGCACCCTTCAGCGTCGCTGGTCCTCACCGGCGGCAACCCCGATGAGACGGGGCGTACGGAGGCTGCGGTCATGAGGGATCTTCTCCTTGAAATGGGAGTTCCCGAAGAAAGCCTCATCCTTGAGGACAAGGCGGCATCCACCGTTGAAAACTTCAGGAACTGCCTTGAGATGGTGGATCCGGAAGAACCCGTAGTGCTGGTGAGCAGCAACTATCACATGGACAGAGCCGTAAGGACTGCGCACATGGCAGGATTCAGGAACGTGCTCAGGCTTCCCGCGCCTTCGGATCCCCTGACATTCGGATCAAATGTTATGTGGGAAATGAAGTCGGAGCTTAAGAGCTACAGATGAATGCGGAATATTACGATATCATATTCAAGAGAAAATCCTTTCATCTCTTCAGGGACACGGGGAACGAAAGCCTGAGCAAAGAAGAGCTTGAGGATATACAGAAAGGCTACGGGGGCTTCGAATCTTTGTATCCCGGGATCCGCACGGCCATGAGGATAGTGCCTGCATCAAGTGTGAACGTCGGAAGGGATGCGGAGTACTGCCTCCTCCTTTACAGCGAAAAGAAGGACAATTATCTCATAAACATGGGATATATAGGGGAGCAGCTTGACCTCTTTCTTGTGAAAAGGGACATAGGGAGCCTGTGGTTCGGTATAGGAAAGGCTGATGAAGAAGAATATGAAGGCCTGTCCTTCGTCATAATGATAGCTGTCCGCAAGGTCAGCGACCGGTCGAAATACAGGAAGGATATGTTCAGGGCGAAGAGGAAAGCCCTTTCCGAAATATGGAGCGGGGATACGCTCGGTGTAGGGGAGATCGCAAGGTTCGCTCCCAGCGCCTGCAATTCCCAGCCCTGGTACGTAGAAAATGAAGATGGCCGTCTTACGGTCTTCAGATACAAAAAACCCGGCAAGAGGGGCATCATGCCCGCAGCTGCCGTGGCATACTACAACAGGATCGACATAGGCATATTTCTTTGCTTCCTTGAGATATGCATGGCGGAAAAAGGAATTTGTTTTGAGAGGAGGCTGTTTGTCGATGCCGTCAGCGAAGCCGAATACTCCAGGGTCGCAGAGTACAGCCTTGGGGGACCCCTTTAAATGGAAGATGAAATTTTTCTCCACAGTCGACGGATGGAATAATGTGCATTGCACGTAATATGCATGACATTTACTTTGCAATAAGTACAATATATGTGAGGAGGTGATACTATGAAGAATGTAAATGTGACTCTTCGTGTTGATGAAGACCTGAAAAAGCAGGCGGACGCCCTTTTTTCCGAACTTGGACTGAATTTGACGACCGCGTTTAATATTTTCCTTAGACAGTCTGTGCGTGAGCAGCAGATTCCTTTTAAAGTGAGCAGGAATGTGCCAAATGCAGTTACCCTTGCCGCTATGGATGCAGCTAAAAATGGGGAAGACCTTTATGGCCCTTATGATAGTGTCTCTGAGCTGATGGAGGCGCTCAATGCTTAAGATTGAAGAGCCCTGAGCTAGTTCTCAGGGCTCAAATGCAAGTTTTAAAACGTCTTCGTCAAGGCCGGGACAGATGGCCAGCATATCTTCTCTTCCCAGGAGCTCGAAGCCTGCGTAGCTGAACTTGGGAGCCGTGGCACAGGATATGAAGCTGTAGCTTTCTGGGTCAAGGTTCTCCGCGGCAAAGGCGCAGCCTTTGGGTATGAGGACCATGGCGCTCTGGCCTTCGGAAAAGTCGTTTCCCAGGAAGAGACGCCTTACTCCGTCCCTGTCTGCGATCGTCAGGACGAGGCCGCAGCCTTCATGGAAGTACCACAGTTCGTCGCAGTCTATCCTGTGGAAGTGGGAGATGTCGCCTTTGTCCAGGAGGAAGTATATGCTTCCTGCGAGGGGGCGGCCTCCGGAAGTGTCTTCTGAGGTATATACCTCGGAGAACCATCCGCCTTCGGGATGCTTTTCAAGAGCGTAGCTCTTTTTCAGTTCATCGCTTCTCATATATATCAGCCCTTCTTTTTAAAATGCGCTTTTTTGCCTCCGTAGGAGAGGCCTTTTGACCTTCTCTTTGCGGCGGTCTTTTTCTTCATGACCGAATAGCCGTAGGTCCCGAGGCGCCTGGTTTTAAGTCCGAAGTACTCTCCGTGTACGTAGGCCACGAGCCCTGCTTCATCAAGGGCGAGCCTGCCGCTTTCCTTCATGAGATCTTCCGCTGCGTGGACGGCCACTATCTCGGCAAGAAACATGTCGTGGGAGCCCAGGGACTTTTTTTCGACCACTCTGCACTCTATATTCACAGGAGACTCTTCTATCATGGGGCAGGAGACCTTGCTTGCCTTTGCTTTTGTAAGGTGCATCTCCCTGAACTTGTCCTCGTTTTTTCCGCTGGTGCTTCCGCAGTGGTCCATGGCGAAGACCAGGTCTTCGCCCACCAGGTTTATGACGAACTCCCCGCTCTTTTCTATGATGTCATGGGAGTACCTTTCAGGCCTTACGCTCACGTAGGTCATGGGCGGCTTTGAGTTTATTATCCCCGTCCATGCTATGGTTATTATATTGCTGTTTTCCATGTCTCCGCAGCTTACCATGACTGCGGGTATGGGGGAGAGCATCTCTCCCGCCTTCATCTCGATCTTTTTCATTTGAAACCTCGTATCAGTCACTTTTCTTAACATCTTTCATATTATCACAAAAAAGCAGATCAGGGAAAAGCGGCGGAATGGAAAAAACAGGTGATTAAGGGTATAATAGGCGTATATATACTGGAATCATTCATCTGTTACAGGAGAAACGACATG
This sequence comes from uncultured Oscillospiraceae bacterium, assembly GCA_964444315.1. Taxonomy (GTDB): domain Bacteria; phylum Bacillota; class Clostridia; order Peptostreptococcales; family Anaerovoracaceae; genus RUG13409. The sequence goes on from CAYUGP010000011.1 coordinate 14,396, forward strand.
GAACTGTTATCAAGACTCAACAGCCCGTTCCTCTACTTCATATGCGGAGGGATAATACTCTTCGTGGCTCTCATATGCATAGTCTTCGCAGTGAGGGCTTACAGGAGGGGTAAGGAGATGGGCATAGACACGACTAAGATGAAACGTGTCATTACCGCAAGCGCCACTTTCGCGGTGCTGCCCAGCGTGGGCATACTCCTGGGAGTCATAGCTCTTTCAGGAAGCCTGGGCACGCCCTGGCCCTGGCTGAGGCTCTCCGTCATAGGGGCTCTTCATTACGAGACCCAGGTGGCCGAGGCTGCTTCCGAGGCTGTGGGCATAGGAGGTCTCTCCATTGCCAACATGACTCCCGAGGCCTTTACCACCATAGCTCTTCTCATGAGCTTCTGCATCATGTGGGGCATGGTCCTCGTGATCTTCAACGGCAAGGCCTACTGCACCAGGCTGCAGGCTCCGGCTCCTGCCAAGAAGAAGGACGGAAAGAAGAAAAAGCTCGATCTTTCGGGCTTCGGAGATACGGCCATGACCGCCATGTTCATTGGACTTGTGTCCGCATACATTGCAAGCTATATAGGGACCATAGTGTCGGGAAACGGCAGGCTGTCCTTCGGCGGGAGCTGGCTGTCCTTGGCAGTAGCTGCAGCAGCGGCCATTGCCATGGCCCTCTTCATCGCCGTGAAGGAAAAGACTAAAGCAGAGTGGGTGGACAGCTTCTCCGTGGCGGGGAGCATGCTCATAGCCATGGCGGCGGCAGTCTTCCTCGGGAAGCTCATAGGATAGGAGGCAGGTCATGGATAAGAATAAAGCATACGAAAAGTATTTAAACAGCACCCACCGCCTGGGAAGGCTCCTGACCCTTGCTGTTCTGGTGCTCCTTCTGGCGGCGCCCTTCGTCATAGGGCTTTACCTCAGCGCCATGCCCAATATCTCCGCCTGCCTCAAGGCGTTCCTGGGGGTGGGCCTTGTGTACCTTGTCAGCGGCATAGTGGAGTACCTCATATACGTTCCCATGCTGGGAGCGGGAGGAAGCTACCTGGCCTTCATCACGGGAAACCTCATCAACATGAAGATACCCTGCGCCATAAACGCAAGGGATATAGTGGGGGTAAAGAGCGGCACTCCCGAAAACGAGATCATAGCCACTCTTTCCATAGCCACTTCGTCTCTCGTGACCATAGTGGTGCTGGCTCTCGGGGTCATGCTCATGATACCCCTTCAGCCCGTGCTCCAGTCGCCGGCTCTTCAGCCTGCCTTTGAGAACGTGGTGCCGGCCCTTTTCGGCGCCATGGCATGCAAGTATTACAGGGCTGACAGGAAGGTGGCACTTCTGGTTCTCTGCTTCATGACACTGCTCTTCGTGTTCGTTCCTTCCCTCATAGGGTCCACGAGCATGATGGTCATACCCAGCGGAGCACTTGCCATAGCCCTTTCATACCTGAGCTTCAGAAAGAAAGCTGCTTCTAAGGAGGAATGATGAGATGATATTTCTATATATAGTACTCGGCCTTATAGGCCTCCTTCTGCTGCTGGCTTTAATTGCAGCGGTGCGTACTCTCCTTTCCCCTGCAAAGACTTCCGAATGGGAGGCAAAAAGAGACCCGGAAAGGGAAGCGGCATATGCAGAAAAGCTTGCGGAAATGGTAAGGTTTGAGACCGTTTCATACAAAGGGGAGATCCAGAGAGAAAAGTTCCTTGAGTTCCACAAGCTCCTTGAAGAGCTCTTTCCCCTTGTGCATCAGCATCTTGAAAAGACGGAAATAGACGGAAGCCTTCTCTACTTCTGGAAAGGAAAAAGCTCCGAAAGGCCCGTGGTCCTCATGGGCCATCAGGACGTGGTCCCTGCGGAAGGCACCTGGGAGCACGCTCCTTTCTCCGGCGATATAGCGGACGGAAAGATATGGGGAAGAGGCAGCGCCGACACCAAGTGCTCGGTCATGGCCTTTTTTCAGGCTGCCGAGGAGCTCCTGAAAGAGGGCTATGTCCCGGATCAGGACGTCTACCTTTCATCTTCGAACACCGAAGAGGTGGGCGGAGACGGATGCCCCAAACTGGTGGCTGAGCTGAAGAGAAGAGGAGTCACGCCGTACATAGTCAACGATGAGGGCGGATCCATAGTGACTGAGCCCATGGCGGGCCTTAAGGGCAACTTCGCCATGATAGGAGTCCTTGAAAAGGGACAGGGGAACCTGAAGATCATTGCCCGCTCCAACGGCGGACATTCGAGCTATCCCCCCAAGAACTCGCCCATAGTGAGGCTGGCTGCTTTTCTTACGGATCTTTCAAAGCACAGTCCCATGAAGTCCGTGATGAACGTCCAGGCCCAGGAGATGTTTGCGAACATGGCGCCCTACGGGCCCTTCTGGATGAGATATCTTTTCGGAAACCTCTGGCTTTTTAGGCCTCTACTCGTATCACGTATGACGTCCATCTCGTCCCAGGCGGCAGCACTTCTTCGGACCACCGTGGCGCCTACCATGCAGTCCGGTTCCGACGGATGCAACGTGCTGCCCCAGGAAGCGTCCCTGGTGCTCAATTTAAGATACATACCCCATCAGAACATGGAGGAGAGCAACGCGGATGTCATTGCCATGGCAAAGAAACACGGTCTTGAAGTGGAGGTCATGGATGCCTATCCCGCATGCGAGCCCGTGGATTCCCACAGCGAAGCCTTCAGACTGGTGGAAAAGACCATAGAAGAGGTATTCCCAAAGCTTCCCATCATACCCTACGTCATGACCGGAGGCACCGACGCCCGCTTCTATCAGGAGATCTGCAGCGCCTGCATACGCTTCTCGCCCGTGGTCTACGGACCCCTGCAGATGAAGGGCATGCACGGCCTCAATGAGTGCCTTGACACATACAGCCTTCCGGGCGCAGTGGACTACTATAAAGCGCTCATAAAGAACAACAAATAACTTTGGATATGAAACTGTTTTCGCAATACAGAGGCCTGCGGAGAGAACTGTATATACTCTTCATAGGCCGCAT
>CAYUGP010000012.1:0-16729 GCA_964444315.1 uncultured Oscillospiraceae bacterium
TGTTGGCCAGATCTTCGACTATGTTTCTCGACACACCGCCGTGAACTGTCTTCACCTCGCCCATGTTCCTTCCGTCGGGGTTGTAATTGCTTAAGGGATATCCCTTGATATCCACGAATACGGGGCCTATGACTACTATGCCGTTCTTGCTCATTTTCTGTACTTCTTTCTGTTGCCTATATATGTCCATTGTAATACAAAAATGACTTTTGTGCACATAAGCAGGATGGACATGGGAAATAAATGTTGATATATCGAAGAGCGTCGCATTACCCTTGGTAAACGGCAGGCGGTTTGGCTCTGAAAGGAGGAGCCTATGCGGATTACTTTGCATGTATTGGGATTTACCGTTACAATCATCGTAAAAAAGCAGAACCGCCACTCTGGACAGTGACGGTTCTAAGTTGAAAAAACTTTAAACTGTATACTGAGCCAAACAGTTTGTCGCGGCGCTCTCTTACATTATATCCTTCACTTTCTGAAAGTCAACAATTACCAAATCCATGTGTGATAGTCAGGTGATAATGTCAGTATGTTTTGTTGGGATATTCATATTAACCCACAGCATCTTTCATATAACTCGCCGATGCTTTCCATAGGAAAAACAAATCCGAACGCGGTCCTGAAGAAGACTGGGTTCGGATAGGTTTTACTTGGTAGTGCCTAGGGGAGTCGAACCCCTGATTCCAGCGTGAGAGGCTAGCGTCTTGACCACTTGACCAAGGCACCGTATTCTTTTCTTTCCGCTTATTGCGGAACATTTGAATTATACATACTTTTCTTATCCTTGTCCATCTTTTTTTCTTCTGCCAAGAATTTTTGTATTTAATGTAAGTTAAGTCCTTTTTCCCTGTATTGTTTTTTGGTATAATTACTCGGTTGAACGATTACAGAGGATAAATTATGGATCATAAAGAACTGGCTGAACTTTTGTTCCCGGAAATATCTAAAACCATAGAGGACCTTGAGAGAGAATATCCCGAAAGAGATCTTCCTGAAGGTGCCAGAGTCACGAGGCTCGCTCCCAGCCCCACGGGTTTCATACACCTTGGTAATTTGTACGGAGCCATGGCTGACGAACGGATGGCCCATCAGTCCGAAGGTGTGTGCTTCTTAAGAGTAGAAGACACAGATGAAAAGAGAGAAGTCAAGGGAGCTATCCCTGTGCTTCTCGACACGCTTTCATATTTCGGAATCAATTTCGATGAAGGCGGCTGCAAGGCGGGAACTCCCGGAAGCAGGCCATCAGGAGTTGATCCCGAAGGAGCTGAGACCGGAAACTACGGTCCCTACTGGCAGAGCGCCAGAGGGGATATATACAAGACCTGCATCAAGTATCTCGTTGAGAAAGGCATGGCTTATCCCTGCTTCATGACAGAGGAAGAGATAGACGCCGTGAGAAAAGAGCAGGAAGCAAACAAGATAAACCCCGGCATTTACGGCAAATACGCAAAGGACCGAGATCTCAGCCTGGAAGCGATAAAGGACAGGATCGCCAAAGGCATGCCTTACGTCATAAGGTTCAGAAGCCCCGGAGACGAGAGCAGGTACTTCACCTGCTTCGACGAGATCAGGGGAAATATATCCATGCCGGAGAACGTCCAGGACGTGGTCATACTTAAAAAGAACGATCTTCCCACCTATCATTTCGCCCACGTGGTGGACGATCACTTCATGCGCACCACCCATGTGGTAAGAGGCGAGGAGTGGATGGCATCCCTGCCCATACATGTACAGCTCTTCGAAGCCATGGGATGGGAGCATCCCGTATATGTGCATACCACCAGCCTCATGAAAATAGATGAGGAAACGGGCCAGAAGAGAAAACTTTCAAAGAGAAAGGATCCGGAACTCGGGCTCTCATATTATAAGGAGCTGGGATATTTCCCGGAGGCCGTCAGAGAGTATCTTCTCACCATACTGTGTTCTAACTTCGAGGAGTGGAGGATAGCCAATCCCTATGCCGATTACAATGAGTTCAGATTCTCGGCTGAGAAGATGTCCGACTCGGGCACTCTCTTCGATACGAACAAGCTCAACGACGTATCGAAAGACGTTCTGGCAAGAAAATCGGCAGCTGAAATATATGATTTCATGCTCGGGTGGGCAAGGGAATTCCAGCCCGGGAAAGCCGCTCTCATCGAAGGAAACAAGGAAATGCTCCTGAGGGTCTTCGACATAGACAGAGGCGGAGAAAAGCCCAGGAAGGACCTCATTTACGCACAGCAGATATTCGAGTTCGTAAAGTATTTCTTCGAGGAGTATTTCGTCTACGAATCAGAATGGCCGGCGGAGGTCTCTCCGGAGGACAGAAAAGAGATATTCAGAAGATACCTCGAAACCTACGATCCTGCAGATGACAATCCTGCATGGTTCGAAAAGGTAAGGGCGATCACCGCAGATATGGGCTATGCAGTAAAGCCCAAGGATTACAAAAAGAACCCGGATATGTATAAAGGTCATGTGGGCCACGTGTCAGGAGTCATAAGGATAGCGATAACAGGCAGAGCGAACAGTCCGGATCTGTGGACAGTGCAGCAGATACTGGGAAGAGAAGAAGTAGAGAGAAGAATAAGAAAGGCAGCAGAGGCATAGGGCCTCGGGTATATATGGAACTAAAAGATTACAAACACATTCATTTCATAGGTATAGGCGGCATCGGTGTGTCTGCCATTGCTGAGATAGTCAAAAGCAGGGGAGTCGAAGCCTCCGGTTCAGACATGAAGGCCAGTGAAGTCACCGAAAACCTTGAGAAGCAGGGCATAAAGGTGAGCATAGGTCATGATGCCAAGAATATAGAAGGCGCGGACCTGGTGGTGTATTCCACTGCCGTGTCCCTGGAGAATCCTGAGATAGTAGCCGCAAAAGCTGCCGGCATCCCGGTCATAACCAGATCCAATGCTCTTGGTCTCATGATGACAGAATACCCCGTATCAGTCGCCGTATCAGGCACTCACGGCAAGACGACCACGACTTCGATGGTATCGCTCATACTCGAGCATGCGGGAATGGATCCCACCGTGCTCGTAGGAGGGATACTCAATGAATTCCAGAGCAATGCCCGTATAGGAAAGAGCGACAAACTGGTGACTGAAGCCTGTGAGTACATGGACAGTTTCCTGGATTTCAAACCTCTTGTCGAGATAATACTCAATATAGATTCGGACCATCTTGACTACTTCAAGGATATAGACCATATCGCGAAGTCCTTCGGAGTATTTGCCGACAATCTGAAAGATGACGGTTTCATAGTCGCCTATGATTCCAACCCTTTCGTCAAGTCAGTTACGGAAAACTGCAATAAAAGAGTCGTAACTTTCGGGTTCAATGAGACCAGCGACTTTTACGCAAAGAACATATCCTTCAATGAGGAGGGACATCCCAGTTATGACCTTTACTCAAAGAACGGATATGAGAGGCGCATAGAGCTAGGAGTTCCGGGAGAGCATAACGTAGCCAATTCACTGGCTGCCGTGGCAGCATGCATAAACCTGGGCGTCGATCTTGATTCCATAGAGGAGACTCTTGAATCCTTCAGGGGCACACAGAGACGCTTCGATATCATAGGAAAGACTGAGAACGGATGCACAGTGGTGGACGATTATGCTCATCACCCCACTGAGATCAAAGCAACTCTTGCCGCAGCTCAGCATTTTACCCACAAGACCGTATGGTGCCTCTTCCAGCCCCACACATATACCAGGACTCTTGCCCTTATGGATGAGTTCGCGGATGCCTTCGAAGATGCCGATAAAGTGGTGTTTGCGGAGATCTATGCCGCAAGAGAAAAGAATATATACAAGCTTTCTTCAAAAGCTCTTCTTGAAAAAGTCAAAGAGAAGCATCCGGACAAGGACGCCTTCTATTTCGACAGCTTCGAAAAGATCGCAGACTTCGTAAAAAACAATGCATCCGAGGGAGACATGATCATCACCATGGGAGCCGGAGATATCTATAAAGTAGGAGAAATGATCCTGGGTACGAACTGATGAAAAGAACGGAAAGAGCCTGCATAATCACACAGATACTGACAGAGCATCCTAACATGGATTTCTCTTTAGGTTTCTTCGCTGAAAAATTCGACTGTGCCAAATCCAGTATTTCGGAAGATCTTAAGATCGTAAGAGTGGCGGTGGATACCGCAGGGCTTGGTTATGTGGAGACCACATCGGGTAGCAAAGGCGGAGTCAGATTCGTTCCGTACATCACAAAAAAAGAATCCATGGCGGGTCTTGAAAAGATGAAGACCATGCTTGAAGATCCTTCGAGAAACGTGGGAGGAGGATACATATACACGACGGACCTCCTTTTCGACCCTGAGATAGGGCAGATCTGCGCCATGCAGTTTGCCAAACACTTTGCTGCTTTGGAAGCGGACATAGTCGTGACCATAGAGACCAGAGGCATAGGTGTGGCCATGCTTACGGCAAGGCTTCTCAACATCCCCCTTGTGGTCATAAGAAGAGAAGCAAGGGTGTCCGAAGGGTCTACGATCTCCATAAACTATTATTCCGGGAGCTCTGACAGGGTCCAGAAGATGAGCCTTGCAAAAAGAGCCATAAAACCCGGTTCAAAAGCGATCATTATTGATGACTTTATGCGCAAGGGTGGTACACTTAAGGGTATAGAGGATATGCTCAGTGAATTTGACACCAAGGCGGTGGGATTCGGGGCGGTCATAGTCGCCCAGGGCGTTAAGGACAAGAAGATAGGGAACTTCTTCCCCATCATCATCCTCACGGATACTGAAGATGGCTACAGGGTTGCCGTTAACCCTGATATTATATAGGAATCGAAAGGAAACGATAGCAAATGGGATCTTTATATTCTGAATTCAAGATTTTTGCAGGAAACGGGAATCCTGAACTGGCCAAGGAGATATGTGATTGTCTGGGAGTGCCTTTAGGAGATGCGGACGTTAAAAAGTTCTCCGACGGAGAGATAGCGGTAAACATCCACGAATCGGTCAGAGGCAAGGACTGTTACATAGTACAGAGCACCTGCGATCCGGTCAACGACAACCTCATGGAACTTTGCATCATGATAGACGCAATGAAGAGAGCCAGCGCAGGACGTATCAATGCGGTGATACCGTATTACGGTTATGCCCGTCAGGACAGGACAGCAAGACCGAGAGACCCGATCACGGCAAAGCTCGTTGCTGAGATACTGCAGGCAGCAGGTGCAGAGAGGGTCATCACCATGGACCTTCATGCATCCCAGATCCAGGGATTCTTCGATATCCCCGTAGATCACCTTCAGGGCAACCACCTGATGGTAAGATATTATCAGGAAGAACTCAAAGACAAAGATCTTGACCTCGTAGTCGTTTCTCCTGACCACGGAAGCGTGGGAAGGGCAAGGAATCTGGCAGAGCCTCTCGGATGTCCCATAGCTATCATAGATAAACGCCGTCCGAGACCCAACGTTTCGGAGATAATGAATATCATAGGCGATATAGAAGGCAAGGACTGCATTCTCGTTGATGACCTCGTGGATACCGCAGGCACAATTTGCAATGCAGCCAATGCTGTAAAGGAGCGCGGTGCAAGGAGCGTAAGAGCCATAGCCACTCACGCAGTCCTGTCAGGACCTGCTCTTGAGAGGATAGAAGCCTCGGCTATAGACGAGATGGTCTTCCTCAACACCATTACTCTTCATGAGGATAAGATGCTCCCGAAGTTCAAGACACTGTCTGTTGCCAAGATCTTTGCGGAAGCTATCAGCAGGGTCTACTACAACCAGCCCTTATCCGAACTATTCGACAAATTCTGATATCAAGGCACCGCCTGGTCGGTGCCTTTTTGAAAAGATGAAAATTATTTGCGGACTCGGTAATCCCGGAAAACAGTATGAGACGACCCATCACAACATGGGGTTCCTTGCGATCGATGAGATCGCAGGGCAGCTTGGCGTGTCCGTAAACAAGCTGAAGTTCAAATCCCTCATAGGGGAAACCATGCTCTTCGGAGAGAAGATCATACTTGTAAAGCCTCAGACTTTCATGAACAATTCGGGAGAAGCTTTAAGGGAGATAATGAGCTTCTATAAAGCTATGCCGGAAGATCTCTTTGTCATATACGACGACATAGATCTGAGCACCGGGTCTCTAAGGGTCAGGGCTTCCGGAAGTTCCGGCAGCCATAACGGCATGAAGTCCGTCATCTATCAGCTCCAGTATGACAATTTCCCCAGGTGCAGGATAGGTATAGGCAGCCAGGGAGATATGGAGCTCATAAGTCACGTATTATCGCATATAAGCGATGAAGAAGCTCCGGCTCTGGAGGCCGCTGTAAAGAAGGCTTCCGATGCTGCGCTCATCTGGGTCCAGTACGGCATAAAAGCTGCCATGGATTTTGCCAACGTGAGCGAGGAGACTAAAAAGAAGAATGCCGCCAAGAAGGGTACCGTGCTCAAGAGCAAAAGACTCATAATCCGTCCCATGTCCGATAATGAGATACTGAAATATATCGACGGGCTCGAGGATGAAAACGATAAGCAGAAGTATACTTCCATTCTCGAGAGGTGCAGGAACAATCCGGATGACAGGGTGAGTTTCGTTCCCTGGTGCATACGCCTGAAAGACGGAGGCCATGAGATAGGTACAGCACTTTTCGAAGCGGGCGGAGATCTGAGTTTATCGATGTTTCCTGAATATTCGGAAGAATACGGCAGCGAAGCTGAAGAAATTCTTACGAAAAATCATTAATATGTATCCCCCAAGGGGCTTGCGGACTCTGTTTTGCGGTTTTATGATGTCATTGTGTTTGAAAGATGATAACAACACGTGATATCGCAAAACAGAGGTTTTAATTATGAAAAAAACAATTGCATTACTGCTTACATTTGTAATGATAGTTTCTTTCTGCGCCTGCGGGTCCGGCAGCAAGGACTCTAAGGATGCAACCAGAACAATAACCGACGGTCTTGGGCGTGAGGTTGAAGTGCCCGCCGAAGTAAAGACCATAGTCACCCTGGGCAATGCCAGCCGTATGGCAACATACTTGGGGCTTGCGGACAAAATGATCACGGTCGCAAACGGAGACCTCAGCGAGAGCGTAGTCATGGCTTACGGTTACTATAACCATCAGATGTGGCTTGATCTTCCTGTTGCCGCTTCCGGAGGCTACGGTGAGATCAACCCCGAAGTGATCATTGAAGCAGATCCCGACGTCATACTCTGCACATATGAGGCTGACATAGTCGCCAACATCGAAGAACAGATCGGGCGCATGGTAGTTGCCGCTCCACAAGGAACACTCTTCGGAGAAGATTATGAGCTTGCACTGAGAGTATTTGGGGATGCCTGCGGTGTAAAGGACCGTGCAGAAGAGATCATCAGCTACATACACAGCTGCCTTGACGATCTTGACAAAAGGACCAAGGGATTGGCAGACGATGAAAAGCCGTCCGTTCTCTGCGCAGCAGCCACGTTCAAGGGAGGCCACGGTATCGAGGGCGTGTATGCGAACAACGCAGTCCTTGCCGCAGTCAATGCCAAAGATGTGACCATAGGATATATCGATGTCCAGAAGGGAGTAGAGGTTGACAAGGAGCAGGTCATAGCCTGGGATCCTCAGCTGCTGATCTTCGATGCATCAAACATAGGTCTTATCAAGAATCAGTATGCAGAAGATCCGGCTCTCTTTGAATCCCTGCAGGCTGTGAAAAACGGCAAGCTTTATCAGTGGCCCAACTCCACATCCAACTATACTAACGTTGAGATCCCCATCGTAAATGCATACTATGCGGGATCGCTCATGTTCCCCGAAGCCTTTGCAGACGTTGATTTCGATACCAAGGCTGAAGAAGTGTTCAGCTTCTTCCTCGGACATGATGGCTACCTCAGGGTCCTCGGTGATGCCGGCATGGGATATGGCACAGTAAGTTTGAAATAGTAATATATCAGCAGCAAAAGAAGCTGCAGTGGGGAGAAACTGTCGTTTTGAAATACGATAATATCAATCTCGAAAAATACAGAAAGTATGCGATGAGGAAGAGGCTCTTCCTCATCTTTCTGTTTATATTTACAGCCTTCATTGCCCTTGTTTACATGGGTATAGGGACAATGAAGATCTCCCTTGGCGAGATCATAAAGGTCATTGCGGGAAACGGTGAAAGAAAATATACCACTGCCATAATGAACATAAGGCTTCCAAGAGCCGTTGCAGCCATACTCATAGGCGCAGTTCTCGCTTCATCCGGCGCTGTCATGCAGTGCGTTCTTCACAACCCGCTGGCATCATCCTCCACCTTAGGCGTGTCCCAAGGCGCAGCTTTCGGAGCAGCCCTTGGCATCATAGTCTTCGGAGGAGGTGTCATGACCAATGCCAACTCCACTGCGGGGGTATCTGTTAACAACCCTTACATCGTGACCATATCCGCCTTTGTGTTCGGTTCTGTGTCCACTTTCATAGTCATAGGGATATCTCGGCTCCGCAAAAACACAGGCCCTGCAGGACTGATACTTGCAGGTACCGCCCTGAGTGCCATGTTCTCAGGAGGGAGCACTCTTCTTCAGTACTTTGCCGACGATACTTCCCTTGGTGCCGTTGTTTTCTGGACTTTCGGAAACCTGGGCAATGCGGGATGGAAGGATCTTCGCTTCATAGCAGCCATCGCTTTTGCGAGCATGATCTATTTCATGTTCAATGCCTGGAACTACAACGCCATGGACGCAGGTTATGACACGGCAAAGAGCCTCGGAGTCAATACCAGGAATCTGATGCTGGTATCGATGGCGGTATGTTCTCTTTCTGCAGCCGCATCGGTTTCATTCGTTGGGATAATAGGCTTTGTGGGTCTCATAGCTCCCCATATGGTAAGATTTATCACGGGAAACGATTACCGCTTCCTCATACCCGGTTCCGCCATGGCAGGTTCAGTGCTTCTGCTCCTTGCGGACATTTTGGCGAAGATCACGGTGCCGCCCGTGATACTGCCCATCGGCGCGCTCATGTCGTTCATCGGAGGACCGGTCTTCCTCATTTTGCTTTTCAGAGGAGATAAACGCAATGCTTGAGATCAGAGATGTCAGTTTTTCATACAAAGGGGATGGGTACAAGGTGTTGGATGATATTTCATTCAGCCTTGAGAGCGGCAGTTTCGCCGCCATACTCGGTAACAACGGTGTGGGCAAAAGCACTCTGCTCAAGTGCATCGATAAAATAGTCCGTCCGGATTCCGGCAGCATAATAGCAGACGGAAAAGACGTGCTGTCCATCTCAGGAAGAGAACTTGCAAAGTCCGTAGCCTATGTGGCGCAGGATGCGAGAAAGACCGACGCATCGGTCTTCGATGCCGTGCTTCTCGGAAGAAAACCGTATATCAAATGGGATGCTTCGGAAGAGGATTATAGCAAAGTAAATGACATGCTGGATAAGCTTGATCTGACGGAGTATGCGCTTAGAAGCGTTTCGACTCTTTCCGGAGGCGAAGCTCAGAAGGTCACCATTGCAAGAGCCCTTGTACAGGAGCCGAAGATCTTGCTTCTTGATGAGCCTACCAGCAGCTTGGATCCTCGCAACCAGCATGATATTATGAAATTGGTCAGGAGCATAGCCAAGGAACAGGGCATACTGGTGGTATGTGTTCTTCATGACCTGAACCTTGCCATAAGGTACTGCGACAGGTATATTTTTATGAAGGATGGGAAAGTATATGCTTCAGGCGGGCGCGAGGTGATGACTCCGGAGATAATAGAAGAGGTGTATAACATGCATACCCATATCACCGAGTGTATGGGAGTGCCTGTCATCGTGCCTTTCCCGGAAGAGCCTGTCGAACACCATGCACATGAGGGATGATATGAGTAAGGACAATAAAGTACAATGGGACGCTTCGGCAAAGGATTATCAGAACGTATACAAGCTGGGCCTTAGCGAATACAATGTTTCGCTCATCAAGTACTGGGAAGAAAAAGACATGCTACGTCCCGGCATCCGCATCATAGATATAGGGTGCGGCGTGGGAAGATACGGAACATATTTTGCAGAGATCGGCTGCGATGTCACTCTCATAGATATCTCTTCCGAGATGCTGAAGTTTGCGGCTGAGAACATGGCGCCGTACAAGACTCCCTGGAAGGTATATGAATGCAATTTCGGCTGCATGACCGGTGATGAGGAGGTGTTTAATGGAGGCTTCGATCTCAGCATCTCCACCATGTCTCCTGCGATACAGACTGAAGAAGATATCAAAAGGATGGCTAAGATCACCCACGGGTGGTGCTTCATTTCCACTTTCTGCGAGTGGAAGCAGCCTTACAGGAGCAAAATGCTTCTTGAGACCGGCATCATGGATGAAGACGGTCTGTCCGACTTTACCGAAAAGGGCGGCCTGCATATGATAGAGATGGTACGCTCATTAGACTTCGAGCCTGTGGTTGAATATGCGCCATACTGCTGGTCCGATGAAAGGACTCCCGAAGAGATGGCAGGTTATATGGTAAGGCATTTCTTCTTTGAGGACGAAGATAAGGACGAAAAATACAAAAAGCTGCTTGATTATTCGAAAGCGGCAGCAGGAGAGAAGGGCACCGTTTCCGACAAAGTGGAGACAAAGGTGGCCTGGATATCCTGGAAGACGAATTAAAAAAAAAGACCTGGCTGATATTTCAGCCAGGTCATATTTTTTTATCAGCCCGGAGGCCAGCCTAAGGGACGTTTGCCTAGGAGATGGAAGTGGAGATGGTGGACGCTCTGCCCTCCGTCTTCTCCTGTATTGATGACTACTCTGTAGCCGTTTTCAAGGCCTTCCTTCGCAGCGATCTCCTTTATTTTGAGCATGATGTGGGCGAGGATCTGCGCATCCTCTTCCTTCGTTTCGTCAAGGGACCCTATGTGTTTCTTTGGCACGATCAGTACGTGTACGGGCGCCTGGGGTTCCAGGTCGTAGAACGCCGTGATCAGTTCGTCTTCATAAGCGTAGTTGCTTTCTATTACATGATTTGCGATCTTGCAGAAAATGCAGTCTTCCACTTCACTTGATCTCCTTTCTTTTTCTTTATTATATTTTAATATATTTTGCCCGTTTCAGAAACAGCCTTTTTCGTTGACTGCCTTTTTCTTTGATGTATAATTAACGGGCAGATGAATATGAGATATATGAGGACCGCCCCGGTTTTTCCGGAGGCGGATAAAGCACGTTAAGGACAAATATATGAGCGGTATAACAGATAACAAACAGGCGGTCCTGATCGCAAGGATGCTCAAAGGAGTACCCCAGGCTGTCATAGAGACTCCTTCCATAGTATCGGCAAGGAGGCTTGCTGCTGACCTTTCCTTCTTTTCAGACATGAAGGTCATGATCTTCCCTGAAAATGAGGAAGAGGGATTCAGATATGAAGCAAAGAGCAGGGCGGCAGATGCCCAGAGATTGGCGGCGCTCAGCGCTCTTGCAGGCGAGCCGGGGATTATAGTCATAGCCCCTTCGAGCGCCTTTGAGACAGAGCTCCCACCTTTTAGCGAATTCATAAAGAACAGGATGATCCTCACTGCAGGAGGCAGGGCTGACCGGGGCGATATCATCGTCAGGCTGGTGGCCATGGGCTATGAGAGGATGCCCGTATGTGAAGCGTTCGGAGAATTCTCCGTAAGAGGAGATATAGTGGACGTCTTCGGGCCGGGCATGACGGATCCGGTCAGGATAGAGCTCTTCGACGACGAGATAGATTCCATAAGATCCTACGACAGCTTCTCCCAGAGGTCCCTGGAGAACCTCCGATCCGTTGAGATCAACTGCGCAAGGCTGGGTGAAGAGTGGGCACATCCCGCTCACATAACCGATTATCTTTCAGACGGGGCTTTGCTCCTCAGGTCTGAATCGGATGTTGAGGGAAGCAGCCTGAAGGCGGCTCCTGTATATGCAGGCCATATGGACATGCTTGCAACTGACCTTAAGAGGTATCTGAAGAATTCTTACTCCGTTACCATATCCTGTTCCACTGCGGACAGGCTCGTCAATCTAAGGGATTTCCTCGGAAGAGAAGGCCTTGACAGAGTGTCCGTAACGGACAGGGTGCTGACCAGCGGTGTCGAGATACCCGAGGAAAAGCTCCTCTATATTTCCGAAAACGATATATTCCCCTCCGCCAAGTATTCAAGGCGCAGGAGGGCAAAAAACGGCTCTCCCATCAAGGCTTTTACGGATATACAGCCGGGAGACTACATAGTCCATGAGATGCACGGTATAGGGCTTTTTACAGGTGTCATCAAACTGACCGTAGACGGATCTACAAGGGACTACCTCAAGATCCAGTACGCGGGCAAGGATGTCCTATACGTTCCTGTGGACCAGATGGAGAATATCCAGAAATATATGGGTCCGGACGGACACGTTCCGAGGATATCCAAGCTTTCGGGTTCTGACTGGCAGACAGTCAAAACAAGGGTCAAAGAAAGCATCAGGGATATGGCTGAGGAGTTCCTAAAGAATGCCGCCAAGAGAGCTGCGGCTCCCGGTTTTGCCTTCGGGCCGGACAGTTCATGGCAAAGGGAATTCGAGGATTCCTTCCCCTTTGAGGAGACGGAAGATCAGCTCAGGTGCACTGAAGAGATAAAAAGGGATATGGAAAGCCCCAAAGCAATGGACAGGCTACTTTGCGGAGACGTGGGATACGGTAAGACCGAAGTCGCCGCCCGTGCCATATTCAAGTGCCTTGAACAGGGGAAACAGGCTGCCGTGCTTGTCCCGACGACGGTGCTTGCAAACCAGCACTATCACACTTTCCTTTCCCGCTTTGCAGGCTATCCTTTTGCCATAGATATGCTCTCTCGGTTCAGAACGGACAAAGAGAGACAGGAAATAGTGAGCAAACTGGAAAAGGGAGATATAGACCTCATAGTAGGCACCCACAGGCTCCTGTCAAAGGATGTGAAATTCAAGGATCTTGGACTACTCGTCGTGGACGAGGAGCAGCGCTTTGGGGTGGAGCACAAGGAGGTCATAAAAAAGCTAAAGGAAAACGTGGATGTGCTGACCCTGTCAGCTACGCCCATACCGAGGACTCTCCATATGTCCCTGATAGGTGTCAGGGATATGTCAGTCATAGAGCAGCCTCCGGAAGACAGGTATCCTGTCCAGACCTATGTCATGGAGCAGGATGACGAGGCCATAGCTTCGGCAATAAAAAGAGAACTGGCAAGAGGAGGCCAGGTATATATCGTCTACAACAGAGTAAAGGGCATACAGAGCGTAGCCAGGCATATACATGAGCTTGTGCCTGAGGCTGCCATTGCAGTGGGTCACGGACAGATGAACGAACGCGAACTGGAAGACGTAATGATGGACTTCACTGCCGGAGATACCCAGATACTCATCTCAACTACAATCATAGAGTCGGGCCTTGACATACCCAACGTGAATACGCTCATAGTTCTGGATGCTGACCGCTTCGGTCTTTCACAGCTTTATCAGCTCAGAGGGAGAGTTGGAAGGAGCAACCGCATGGCATATGCCTTCCTCTTTGTAAAGAAAGATAAGCAGATATCCGAGACTGCAGAGAAAAGGCTCAGGGCTATCAGGGAATTCACGGAGTTCGGCAGCGGTTTTAAGCTTGCCATGAGAGATCTTGAACTCAGGGGCGCAGGAAATCTTCTGGGCGTGGAACAGTCGGGGCATATGCTTTCCATAGGATATGAGCTGTACTGCAAACTTGTGGAAGAAGCAGTGGAAGAACTCACAGGAAAGGCTCCCGAAGAGAAAACTCTTGATGCTGATACTCAGGTAGAGCTGAGCGTCTCGGCTTATCTGCCGGAAGACTACGTTTCTGACGAGGTCACGAGGCTCGAGATGTACAAGAAGATCGCTTCCATAGTATCGGATGAGGACAGAGCCGATATGGTGGACGAGCTTCTCGACCGTTTCGGAGACATTCCTACTGTTTCCGAGAATCTTCTGGATATAGCGTACCTCCGCAACCTTGCGAGCAGGTGCGGCGTGTCCAAGATAGCAAAGCAGCAGGATAAGGCCGTGTTCCTCTTTGAAGAAAACAGCCTCATGGATGCCCCGCACATGGCTGCGCTCATGGATGAGTTTGGCCCCAGACTCACCATATACGGCGGATCAGTCCCCAGGATAGCGTTCCATCTTAAAGGGGGCAATGCTCAGGAAGAATGTCTTAAATTCGTTAAATGTATGCTTTCGGTGAAATAGCACAGTCTATTGACTCGCTTCAGTCGTTTATTATTGTCTGCTGCAGGATTAACATGAGCGTAGAGCAGAAATATTGACAGTAAAGTTTAATTGTATTAATATGAATAATACAAAGGAGATGTTACAAAATGCTGAAAATTGAGAATCTTACAAAAGTATACGGAGACAAAAAAGCCGTTGACGGCCTGTCTCTTCACATCCTGCCCGGTGAGATCTACGGTTTCATAGGTCATAACGGCGCAGGAAAGACCACTACCCTTAAAGCTGTAGCCGGCATTCTTGAGTATGAAGAAGGAAAAATATATATAGACGGAAAGAATGTCAAGGAAGACCCCATAGGGTGCAAGAAGATTATGGCTTATATCCCTGATAATCCTGATCTTTATGAATTCATGTCAGGTATCGACTATCTTAACTTCATCGCGGACATCTTCGGGGTCAGCACCGAAGACAGGCAGAAGAGGATAAGCGAATATGCGGACACCTTTGCCCTGACAGACGATCTGGCTCAACCGATATCCGCATATTCTCACGGTATGAAACAAAAGCTCGCTGTCATATCTGCTCTCATACACAAACCAAAGCTTATACTCATGGACGAGCCTTTCGTAGGTCTTGATCCTAAAGCGGCATTCCTTCTCAAGGAGATAATGAGAAAGCACTGCGACGAGGGAGGATCCATTTTCTTCTCGACCCACGTGCTTGAAGTAGCTGAAAAACTCTGTGACCACGTGGCCATCATAAAGAACGGAAAACTCATAAGGTCCGGTACCATGGAGGAAGTAAAGGGAGACGAGAGCCTCGAATCCGTATTCCTTGAACTGGAGGAATAAAGAAATGTTCAAAGCGTTACTTAAGAAACAATTCAGAGAGCTGGCGCTTACCTATTCTACGGGAAGGAGAGGGGGATCGGGCGCCGGCTCCAGGAAAGCCTTAAGCGGCAAGTGGGTCATCCTTGTATGGCTTTTGTGCCTTGTAAGTTTCGGCATGGCCTTCTTCGCATCTGCGGAGATGTTTGCGGGCGTGATCTTCCCTTTGAAGCTTGACTGGATCTACTTCGCATACCTTGGTATGGCGTCCATAGCTCTGGGTATTTTCGGCAGCATCTTCGGTGTGGTGTCCGGTATATATAAAGCAAGGGACAATGAACTGCTTCTGTCCATGCCCATACCGCCCCGTCTCATAGTTCTTGCGAGGATGATCTCCCTGTGGGTCATAGCGTTTGTGTGCGTTCTTGCAGGGATCATTCCGGCAGCCTGTGTTTATGCGAATTATCATGAGACAGGAGCATTGAATATTGTCTCGTGGATACTTGCTGCTTTTACCCTTTCATTTGCAGCCTTCGCTTTTTCCTGCCTGGTAGGCTGGATCGTAGCTATCATATCTAAAAGGCTTCAGAACAAAAGCATCATAACTGTTCTCTTAGCTCTGGTATTCATTGCAGCATATTACGTGTTTTATGCCAACGTTAACCAGTTTCTTGTAAGGCTCGCAACGGAAGCCGAGACCATAGGCGATAATATCAGAAGGATGGTCTATCCTCTGTACGCATACGGAAGGGGTGCTGCCGGAGAGATACTCTATGCTCTTCTGGCACTGGCCATGTCCCTGGTGCTTATGGGGATCATCTATCTGTTCATATCCCGCAGCTTCACAAGCGTGGCTACAAGCAACAAGGGTATAAAGAAGAAGGCATACAGCGGCAAGGTAGGCGCTGAAAGCAGCATACAAAGAGCGCTTCTGAGGAAAGAGTTCAAGAGATATCTTTCAAGTGCCAACTATATGCTCAATTCGTCCATGGGGACTTTCCTCATGCCCATAGCAGCCATCGCTCTTGTTATAAAGGCAGATGCTGTAAGAGAGCTTTTAACTTCGTTGGGGCTTCCCATGGAGATATTCACGAGATTCCTGGTCCTCGGCTTGGGATATGCTGTGATGTTCATATCCACGATGAACTGCCTGACGGCTCCTTCCATATCCCTCGAGGGAAAGAATTACTGGGTCATAAGAAGCCTGCCGGTGGATGTCAAAAAGCTTGCAAAGGCAAAGCTGTACTTGCACTTTATCCTTACCGGGGTGCCTATGATCCTGATCATAGCGGCAGTTGTTTACGCGTTCAGGCTGGATATCCTGAGCACACTGCTCATATCATTGATGCCTGTATCGTACATGATGCTTCAGGCATACGGTGGACTTGCTGCAAACATCAGGTTCCCCCGCATGGACTGGGTGAATGAGATGGTGGCTGTAAAGCAGGGTGCAAGCGTGGCCATAACCGTGCTTGGAGGCATGGTCCTTGTCATGGGACTCGGAGCCCTTTATTTCCTGGTGCTCATGTCCATCGTGGATCCGACAGTCTTTCTCCTTGCACAGAGCGGCGTATTCATACTGCTGGCTCTGCTTCTCAGAGGCTGGATAATGACAAAAGGGGTGAAGATACTGGAGAGTCTTCCCTGCTGAAAAAGCCGGAAAAAATGATAATAAAAATGCAGAGTTCGCTTGGAACTCTGCATTTTCCTTGTGCGCCCGGCGGCGCACGTTTCTTACGGTTGAAAGTCCCGAATCCGCCCGGTAG
>CAYUGP010000013.1:0-16645 GCA_964444315.1 uncultured Oscillospiraceae bacterium
CCATCAACAAGATGAACTACTCCCATCACGTCATCGAGCAGACGGGCATCATGAACCTGAACATCCTCTCCGAGGAGGCCCCCTTCTCCGTGTTCGAGAACTTCGGTTTCCAGTCCGGCCGGACGGCGGACAAGTTCGCCGGGGAGGAGCTGACCCGGACGGACAACGGCCTCGTGATGCTCAGAAAATACGTGAACGCGGTCATGTCCCTAAAGGTGATCCAGTACATCGATCTGGGCACCCACGGCATGTTCATCTGCGACGTGACGGAGGCCCGGGTCATCAGCAACGCACCCTCCATGACCTACGCCTTCTACCATGCCCATGTGAAGCCCCAGCCCCAGACCGAGGGCAAGAAGGGCTTCGTGTGCAAGATCTGCGGCTATGTCTACGAGGGCGAGACCCTTCCAGACGACTTTGTTTGCCCGCTGTGCAAGCACGGCGCAGCGGATTTCGAACCCATCCAGTAAAACAGCATACAAAGGAGAAACCATGAACAAGTACGCCGGAACCCAAACCGAAAAGAATCTGCAGGCAGCCTTTGCCGGAGAATCCCAGGCCAGGAACAAGTACACCTATTTCGCCTCCAAGGCGAAGAAGGAAGGGTTCGAACAGATCAGCGCCATCTTTGCAAAGACCGCTGACAACGAAAAAGAACACGCCGAGATCTGGTTCAAGGAGCTCGAGGGCATAGGCGATACCGCAGCCAACCTTGCGGCAGCTGCTGACGGAGAAAACTACGAGTGGACAGACATGTACGAAGGCTTTGCGAAGACCGCCGACGAAGAAGGATTCCCGGAGCTCGCGAAGAAGTTCAGGCTCATAGCCGCCATAGAGAAACACCACGAAGAACGCTACAGAGCGCTCCTTAAGAACGTGGAGGCCCAGGAAGTCTTCAAAAAGAGCAGCGTGAAGGTCTGGGAATGCAGGAACTGCGGACATATAGTAGTGGGAACGGAAGCTCCCGAAGTATGCCCCGCCTGCAACCATCCGCAGAGCTATTTTGAACTGAGAGCCGAAAACTACTAAAGACAAACGAAAAAAGCCCGCCTTGTGAAGGCGGGCTTCATGTCCGTAAAAGCTATTTCTCTTCTTCATAGACCGGGTCGTCTATTATTCCTATGGAGCCGGGATCTTGCCCTTTCTTGGGTCCGTAGACAGACCATGCGCCGCTCATGACCTTCTCTATCTTTCCGAAGGCTTTGATGCCGTCTTCGGGCATGTCGTCGGAAGTGATGCGCAGGACCTCATCTCCCTCTTTGAACTTGATAACATAAACCATACCATCCAGCGGGTTTCTGTCTTTCCAGGATCTCATACCTGCTTTGTTCACCTCCTTGAGACAGTCGTAAAGATATGACAGGGGGACTCTGCAGGCACTTGCCTTTTCGTACTCTCCGTCCGTCTTCGTATATCTTGCAAGGAGAAGGTCATCCTCCTCCCATCTGCAGAGCACGTATTCAACGTATCCGTCTCCGCCGTCCGTACCTGTTACGGCTTCGTAGTAATCGAATACCATGCGCCCCTCATCTACCCTTTCCAGGAGCTCCGCTTCCGTATACTCGATATGCGGCTTGTACTCCATTGTGTTTCTGGATTCCATCCAGAAAGTGACGTCTCTTTCCGGCATTATGAAACTGAATACGTAGCCCTCGTCAAAACCCTTTTTGACGTCGTCTGCATCGCAGAAAAAGGAGTAGTCAGTATCCGTCGCGAGCCAGCTGTAGGTGACAGTGACCTCCTCCCCCGCCGCATAGGAACTTTTCTCCGATTCAAAACCATGCGGAAGGATCAGTCTGTATTTCTGCTTTCCGCATCCGAACATAGTAAGCATGATCACCACTCCTAAAAATGCTGCTGTGATTTTCGATATATTTCTTTTCATGGCTATATGAGCTGAAGGCTCAGCGCTATCAGAAGCTGGCCAACATAATAAAGAGACAGGTTGACTATCCTCAGTGAGAATTTGCTTTCCTTGCCGAAAGTGTTGAGTATGAGCACTATATCGCTGATGAGGAAAGACACAGCCCCCGCCGCAAAGACTGCGGAAGCAGCCGACGGGCTCTCAATGAGTATCCCCAAGGCTACGCAGGTCATTATCATTATGGCCCCTATATAGAAGACACCGAAGATCTTGAAAGCTGCCGCAGCCGTGATCCTTTTAAAGAGCCAGATCATCGTAAAGACCGTCAACACGGCACCTATGCCTATGCAAAGCATGAGATGAGAGCACTTCGGCATAAGGGCTACAAGATAGAGGATATGGCCTGACAGGAATACCAGTATTCCAACCAGGAATATTATCTTGCCCTTTTTCTCAAATACGAACCTCAGGTTCAGGAGCACATCGGCAATGCAGCCCAGGATCAGCCCCGTGAACACGTGGCCGGCAAAGACCGGGTCGGAGCACATCCCCTTCCCGAGGAAGCCGAGTATCACGAAAGCCGCTGATGCAAGGCCTTTGAGTATAACGGCCAAAGTATAGTTCTTTCCGTGCTCGCAGCGTATGAACAAGATCATGACCGCAAGACATACTCCGCACAGATACAGATACTGCATATCCAAACCTCCTTTTCACTCAAGCCCCGGGAAGCCCAGCTGACGAAGGGCTTCGAAGAGCACTATATTCGCCGAATTGGCAAGGTTAAAAGACCTTAGCTTCGTATCCTCGCTCATCGGTATCCTTATGGCGCTGTCCATATGAGAGTCGATGAAACTGCGGGGAAGCCCTGCCGATTCTCTTCCGAACAGTATCATGTCTTCATCCTTAAAGCCTGCATCCGTATACAGCTTCTTTCCTTTGGTCGTGGCAAGCCACATGCGCCTGCCTTCGTACTCCTTTAAAAAATCCTCAAGGCTGTCATGCACTTCCAGCTGCACATAGGGCCAGTAATCCAGCCCCGCTCTTTTGAGATGCCTGTCATCCAGAGTAAAGCCAAGGGGCCTTACGAGATGAAGCACGCTGCCTGTCGCAGCGCAGGTCCTCGCTATATTGCCCGTATTGGACGGTATCTCCGGCTGAACAAAAACTATGTGTAAAGACATTGATGATACTGCTCCGTGTTTGATAAAATAATAATACAACATTTAGTGTGAAATTTGTATGTACATAAGAATTTATGAAGGTGCACCGTCATGAAAGAAAAGAAGAAAGGACCCAATAAAGTGCTCTGGAGAGTATTGTTTTTCATTTTCGTGCTCATATTCCTCTGCGCACTGGAACTGGGCAAACACACTCTGGCAGGATGGATCCTTGCCGTAGGCCTTTTTGCAGGCTTTTATGTGCTCAGGGCTTCGAAGCTGTCCCTTGCAGGATCCGGCCTCAGGATACTGGCCTGGATCGGGATGCTCGCTCTTTGTGCTGCCATACTGTGGGTCTCCTGGCCACCGGTCAGGGCAGTGCCCGCCGTCTCCCAGAAAGACCCGGCAAAGACCGATACGGTACGGACGGTAAAAGGACAGGTAAGAGGCGTCGTGACAGAGGACGGAAAGGTCGAAGTCTTCACGGGCATCCCCTATGCGAAACCCCCTGTGGGGGATCTCCGCTGGAAGGAGCCCCAGGAGCCCGATCCCTGGGAAGGGATACTGGAAGCAGATCATTTCGCCCCCATGTCCATGCAGACCGTGAACCTCCCCATATATGATTCCCTGGCACAGATAATAGGGTACCACGATTACAAGATCTCGCTCAAAGATAATTACAGGCCGCCTGTAAGCGAGGATTCCCTCTATTTGAACCTGTGGAGACCTGTCCAAAGAAGCCAAGGCGGGCAGGAACTTCTTCCGGTGCTTGTCTACATCCACGGAGGATCCCTTCAGACAGGACAGCCCTGGTACCAGGACTACCGTGGCGAAAGTCTTGCAAGAGAAGGCATAATAGTCGTGAACCTGGGATACAGGCTGGGCATTTTCGGATTCTTTGCAGATGAAGATCTTAAAAAGGAATCCCCAAACGGCACCACGGGCAACTACGGCCTTCTGGACCAGATCGCAGCGCTTGAGTGGGTTCAGGAGAATATAGAGGCTTTCGGGGGAGACCCGGGCAACGTGACCGTTGCAGGAGAATCTGCAGGCTCGGCCTGTGTAAGCGCACTGTGTACTTCACCCCTTGCAAAGGGCCTCTTCAGAAGAGTCATATTGGAAAGCTCCACCGTATCGGCAGTAATACCCGCCCACTCCTTCAGACTTCTTGAAAGCGCATACAAAAGCGCTTCTGCCACCAAGGAAAAATTCCATGCGGCGTCAGTGTCGGAGCTGAGAGCGCTGCCGGCAGAAGATATAGTCGGTGAACTTTCCATACACCATCACATCACGGTGGACGGATACGTCCTTACTGAGACGCCCTACGAGTCATACAAAAAAGGCATACACAACGAAGAAGCCCAGCTTCAGGGCTTCAACGGCGATGAAGCGACACCATTCATACTCTTCAGCCAGGCGAACATGAAGAACTACGAAGGAAAGATACAAAGAGCCTTCGGGAGCTATGCAGACAAAGTTCTGGATCTTTATCCCGCTGCAACTGACAGCGAAGCCAAAAAGAACTGGGCAGAAATAGACTCGGTGATACTCTTTACCTACGGCCACTACTGCCTGGGAAGGCAGGCAAAGGAGAACGGCATTCCATGCTACATGTACTTCTTTACCAAAGACAACGGAAGGCTCGGTGCCTGGCACAGCGGAGAGGAAGTATACCTTTACGGCAACATACCCAAGGATTCAAAGCTGTATACGGAGGAAGACAGAAAGCTGAGCAGCAGCTTCATGTCCTATGTGCTGAATTTCACAAGGAGCGGAGATCCCAACGGCCAGGGACTTGCTCAATGGCCGGATTCAGACGGCGGAACGAAAGTCCTGGAGCTCGGGGATGAAATAAAAGAACGCACAGCCCCGTTCATGAAGCTGTACGACATAATGGATGAAATGCAGGGTTTCTGAAAACCCTGCATTTTTAATCTGTATCTTTCAGTTCTTCCTCAGAAGATATGTCTTCGGAGCCCGGATCTCCGAATATGCGGGCCATTGCACTGAAGACTTCCTCGTTTCTCAGAACTATGAGGGCGAGTTTATCTCTCACTCTCGTGATCCCCTGGTAAAGAAGGTTCGTATACAGATAAGTCTGACAGGGCGTCTGCACTCCGCGCAGTCTCCCTTCTTCGTCGTAATAGAAATCATCGTCAAGGATCATCACCACGTTGCCGAACTCCTGACCTATGACGTCCCCTGCATATATATCCTGTTCAAAAGCATTGCTAAGGTCCTCGTCTTCCCTTTTCAGGCCTATGAAGGTGTATCCCTCTTTTCTGTAGTATTCCAGAAGCATCTGTGCTTCCGCAGTGGTATTGGCATAGTCGAGCCGTATATCGCTGTAATCGTCATAAGAACCCCTCACGTACTTAAGATGCATCATCCTGAGTATGAAGGAATATATCTCCCTGTTGGTCCTTATCCTTTCCGAAAGTCTGAACTCTGTAAGGGGCTCCAGAACCCTTATCTTTCCTGCTATATCGTTCTCCCTTTCCTCAAGCGTCAGCACCTGCTGAGGATCCGAAGAGAAAACGCAGATCTGGCCGTTTGCCGCGGCAGCTTCAACGATTTCCCCGAACAGCTCCGGGCTGAGACGCTGGCTCTCATCTACTAGAATGAAATGCACATCATCAAGAAGCTCCTTCCCAAGTTCCCCGGAAGAAACGATCTGAAGGTTTTCGACTTCCTCCGATATCTTCATCTGTCCGGGACACAGCTGCCCGCAGTGGATGATGAGAGCTCTGCCGTTTTTCGCAAAAGATCCTGCAATATCGTAAAGAAGAAGAGTCTTACCTGTACCGGGCCTTCCCGTAAGGTGATAGAAATATCCGGAAAAGGCTTTTTCTGCCGAGGACATGAGCTCCCTTTTTATGACGTCCTGAGCCTGGGTCAGAAAATATTCTTTCTGTATGAACCTCTCCGGGGTGTTCATGGGCGACACCAGATAGTTGGAAGGTCTGAACAGAGAGTCTATCTCTTCAATATATGCTTCGGAAGCCCTCCTGACGGCTCCTGCGACCTCGCTAAGATCGCTTACTGCCAGTTCACCGCCAAGTGACAGTTTGTAGCATTTAAGTGAATCAGTGATAACAGTGTAAAGCTCCTGGCGCTTCCCGAGCAGATTGAGGTAATACCTGTTTCTCCTCAGCTGTTCCAGAACCTGAGACTCCGGAACGTTCATGGATTTGAGTTCTATGTTCAGGCAGTATTTATCCGTGACTTTCAGAAGGTCGAACTCTTTTCCTATACGGGAAATGCTGTAGCCGAAAAAGAAACCGTCAAGTTCTGAGACGCTGACACCTCTGTCGATGAGAGCGTCGACCAAAAACCTGAGGGACTCCATCTCGTGATACTGGGTGCGCCTCTTGTCGTCGTGGCGGGATATGTGCTTCTTTATGATGTTGAAGTCATCCTCTCCGCGTATTCTGGATAATGCAAATATGTTAACAGGTCTAGTCATACATATATAATACCATAATTGCGCAGGCTTGACATAAAGCGCTCCAAAGGCTGTATAATTGGAAAGAGGAAAAAAGGATGGATACACTTAAGATAGCAGCAGTACAGATATGCCCGACAAAAAGAGATTCGCAAGGAAACGCGGAAAAGATCAAAGGATTCCTGAAACAAGCAAAAGAGGAAGAGGCTAAAGCAGTTCTGTTCCCCGAGTGCAGCCTGACGGCATATGCTACGGAAAAAGCTGAAGAGCTTGCTCTTCCCAATGATGATCCTTGTATCAATGATATCGAAGCTGCAGCAGACGACCTTGATATCTCCGTTTGTTTCGGCTATATAGAAAAAACCCCCGGCGCCATGTATATTTGCCAGGAGTATTACTGTGATCATAAAAAAACGCTGTACCGCAAGACCCATCTAGGATCTAAGGAACAGCTGTGTTTCAAAGAGGGCGATCTATTCCCCGTTGCAGAAGATGAAAACATCAGCATCGGTATGCAGCTATGCTGGGAGTCACATATACCCCAGATCTCATCATTATACAGAAAAAAAGGAGTTCAGCTCCTCCTGTTCCCTTATGCCAGCGGCATGAGCAGAGAAAAATGCAGAGAAAACTGGAACGTACACCTTCCTGCAAGAGCATCAGACAACGGATGCTTTGCAGCTGCCTGCAATCTCCTGTCCGGCGAAAAAGGCGGCGGTATCGCCTTCTGGGACCCCAAAGGGAGAACGATCTCGGACTATTTCGGAAACGATGAAAAGATGCTCGTATGCGAGATCGGGGGAACGCTTCCCAGAGAGCTCTTCGAAAAAGGCGAAGAGACCATGCACTCCCTATCCTACTTCGACAGGGCAAGGGATATTTTCTGAAAGCCTATTCTTCTCGGCCCGGCTCTTTTGCATTATCTTCAATAACAGGCACAGGGGTCTGCGTCTCTTCTTTTTCCTTCTTCTGTTTTTTGATATTCCAGATCTGATATCCGGAATAGATAGCGATGATCATGAAAATGACGCCTACTAAATAGTGGTCGATAAAGTACTGCATCTGTATTCTCCTTAAGCCCCTCAAAAGCTTCTGTTTCAATTAATATATCACAGACACATTTCTTTTGAAATGCCGTTCTCACAAAGGAAGCACTCTGTAGCCTGCCCTCTCCACTTTTGCTATTATGACTTCATCGTCTACCTTTTTTGCATAGGAGACTGTCAGCTCACCCCTTTTTAGGACAGCATTGCCTGACACACCGTCTATGTCATTGACGACTTCTTCCACCCTTGCCTTGCAGTTGCCGCATTTCATACCTTCGACTCTGAAGGTCTTTTTGCTTATGATGTTTTTCAGTCTTTTCTTTTTGGCTTTGTATGTGCCGCCTCCGCAGCAGCCTCCCTGTCCTTTGAAATGCTGAACAAATTTCACGGCTGCAAAGACCGCAAGAAGGCACAGCACTGCGATTATGATGATATTTTCCATTGATCTTCTCCTCAGAGCATGACGGGGGATGCCGCCGGCATCCCCCTAAAACCCCTTTCGTTATTCTTTTTTTATGCTTTCGCTGCTGAGCCCGTCGAGGCTGTGGCAGCCTCCGGAGCAGCTCCCAGCGTAGGGACAACCCACGCAGACCGCTCCCTTCTTTTTTTCACGGATGAGATATCGTATTATGAGCGCCGTTATCACGGCTATTATCAGCAAAGCTATGAGGTTTTTCATGCTTGTCCTTTACTATTGATCGTTTTAAAGAGATTTATTTTGCCAATGCGTATTCCGCCTTAAGAGCTTTGTCAGCTTTGCGCATGAGTACAATCAGAACGGTCACGAATACTGCGACTGCTATGAGACCTGCTATGGCGGGACCCATGGCAAGCTTACCGCCTGTCACAAGAGTTCCGATGGTATATACGAGATATCCCATGGTGAAGCCCGTTCCGAGCTGAAGACCTATGGCTCCCCAGAGCCACTTGGCACTGTTCATCTCCGCATTCATTGCTCCTATGGCTGCGAAGCAGGGCGGTGTATAAAGGTTGAACATGAGGTAAGCAAGAGCAGCGACCTTAGTGATGGCCATGATGCCTGCAACTTCCACACCGGCTCCTTCCATCATCTCGAGCTCCTCTACATCGATGAGGTTCTCAAGTCCCACGAAGCAAACGGCCAGAGTTCCAACAACGTTTTCCTTGGCTATGAAGCCGGTGACCGCTGCTGCTGCAAGCTGCCATGAAAGAACTCCCACGATGGGCAGAAGCAGGTATGCAAAAGGAGCTGCTATGCTTGCCAGTATGGAGTCTCCTGCTTCCTCTGCAACTGTGAACTGCCACGTGAAGCTCTGCATGATCTGGACCGCCATATTGCAAAGAAGGATTATGGTTGCTGCTTTGACTATATATGCCCATCCTCTGCTGCACATGGATTTGAATGCGAACCAAAGGGAAGGTGCTTTGTACTCCGGAAGCTCTATGATGAAGTATGACTTCCTTGCCTTGTAACCTGCGATCTTGTTTACCACAAGAGCCATGATGAAGATGAGCAGGATACCTGTGAAATATGCAACGGTGCTGACCCAGCCCGCTCCGTCGAAGAAAGCGCCTGCAAAGAGGCTTATGACCGGTATCTTAGCTCCGCAGGGCATGAAAGGAGTAAGCATTGCCGTAGCTCTCTTTTCACGCTCGTTCCTTATGGTACGGCTCGCCATGATGCCAGGGACTGCGCATCCCACGCCGATGACGAAGGGGATGACGGACTTTCCGGAAAGGCCAACCTTTTTGAAAATGGGGTCGAGGACTACTGCGACTCTTGACATATATCCGCAGTCCTCAAGGAGGGCCAGTAGGAAGTAAAGTACCATGACCAGAGGCAGGAATCCTACTACCGCCGAAACGCCGCCTATGATACCGTCAACCAGTATGGCCTGAAGGAGAGGACTTGCATCTGCGAGCATCTCTCCCGCCCATCCTTGGAACGCATCCAGATAACCTACCAGCCAGTCGGCTACAGGTGTACCTATCCAGACCTGAGAGATCTGGAATACCAGGAACATGACCACTGCGAAGATGGGAATTCCGAGCCATTTGTTGGTAAGAACGGCGTCTATGGAATCTCCGAAGTTTCTGTCTTTTGTAAGGACCTTACGGTTTTCGACCTGCTTTACAACGGAGTCGACGTATTCGAAACGCTTTCTGTCTGCTTCTTCTACGGCATGTTTATCCGTAAGATCGATATCGCCCTGTACGTAAGGAGCCTTTTGCTCTTTGCCTGCATGGGCTACGGCCGCTTCGACCACAGCCTTGAGGCCTTCGTTTGCTGTTGAGACCGTATCTATGACGGGACAACCCAGAGTCTTCGAAAGCTTTTCAACGTCGATCTTTGTCTCTTTCTTCTCGTTTATATCGTGCTTGTTGAGAGCGACTACTACCGGGATACCCAGCTCCAGAAGCTGAGTGGTGAAAAAGAGGCTCCTTGAAAGATTTGTGGCGTCGACTATATTGATGATGACGTCAGGATGTTCATCTCTGACGTAGGAGCTGGTTATGCTCTCTTCGCTGGTGAACGGTGACATGGAATATGCGCCCGGAAGATCCACGGCTATGAGCTGTGCATCTCCTGCGTATGCTTTCTTTATGGGGTGTTCCTTTCTGTCAACGGTAACGCCCGCCCAGTTGCCTATTTTTTCGTTTCTGCCCGTCAGAGCATTGTACATGGTGGTCTTGCCTGAGTTGGGGTTACCTGTCAAAGCAATTCTCATTTTGAATTGTCCTCCTTAATTTATGATTTCTAAATGTCCTGAGACTTTATAACCGTTTCGTTAGCATCGGCTAACCTGCCTCCAAAAAAAATAACCGAAGTTATTTTCCCGGCCGCTAGATCACTATGGCGTCCGCCAGCATATTGTCTATGTTGTACCGGGCATCCTTAATGGCGACCACGCATCCCCCGTGGATATGGGATACGACTGTAATGGGCTCTCCGCTGTAACATCCGAGGCGGAAAAGGAATTCATCCATCTCCTCGTCGTCAGTGTCTATACCCTGGATAATATACTCTTTACCCTCTTCTGCACTTGTAAGTGTCATCTTTATGTCACCGCCTTTTTTATCCGATCGGCCTTCCCGTGTTTCCCACCGGAGGAAATCTGCAGCGGGAGACACGAGTTAGCCATCACTAACATTGTTATAGTATAGTTAGCATGCGCTAATCTGTCAAGCCCTTTCTTGTCTTTTTATACAATATATGCTAATGTAGATGCAGTAGTGTATGAGACTGAGCAATTCTGTTGCTCAATGTTTCGCCTTTTGACGGCGAAGAAACGGAGAAAATCATGGCAATGCAGGAATCGGGAGAAATGTATCTTGAAACGATATATGTCCTGTCACAAAAAAAGGCTGCTGTCAGAAGCATAGACGTAGCCGAAGAAATGGGGTATTCCAAGCCCTCTGTAAGCAGAGGCCTCGGGCTATTAAAGGAACGCGGCCTTGCCGAAACGGATGCGGCAGGGAACATAATCCTTACCAAAGAAGGTAAAAAACTTGCTAAAAACATTTACGAAAGACATACGGTGCTGACTGAACTCCTTATGCGTATAGGAGTCGATGAAAAGACCGCAACGGAAGATGCCTGCAGAGTGGAGCACTATATATCCGAAAAGACTTTCAAAGCCATAAAAAAGCACGTGAAAGAACACTCCCAAAATTCCGTTTAAGTAATCAATACAAGAAAAACCGCCTGACGGCGGTTTTTTCTTAATATATACTCCGGATTGTCATATCCATCCCATATGCTCAGCCAGGATCTTTACCCCTATGCATATTAGAACTATACCTCCTGCGATCTGGGCTTTGCTCTGGAACTTCGTTCCTATCCTGTTTCCTATGGCAACGCCCGCAAAAGACAGGATGAAAGTCGTGACTCCTATGATCGCAGCGGTGCTCCATATGTTCACGTCGTCCATGGCAAGGGCTATGCCGACGGCAAGAGCGTCTATACTCGTAGCCACCGCCATCATAAGGAGTTCTTTGTGATCCAGTCTGTATTCAGCCTCGAGCTCCTCTTCTTCTTTGAGCGCCTCTCTTATCATATTTGTACCTATGAAAAGAAGCAGGCCGAAAGCGATCCAGTGATCGTATTTCTCTATATAGCTCTTTGCATAGGATCCGCCCAGCCAGCCAAGAACTGGCATGAGCGCCTGGAAGGCTCCGAAATACAGAGCGATGATCCCTGCATGGCCGTAATTCACCTTTTTCATGGACAGTCCCTTACATACGGAAACGGCGAATGCGTCCATGGAAAGGGCCACTCCTATGAGTAATACTTCAACAAACGACATATATACTAAATAACTCCTTTTCTAAAGCAAAGTCATTATGAACTGCACCGCAAAAACCGAAATGCAGCAGCACACGGCCACTGGAAAAAGTCCCGCCCCGAGCCAAGAAAGCAGGATGCCAACCGCAAGGGCTGCAGCTCCTGCAAGAGGATTTCCCGCCGCCTCTATTATGGCGGGGAAAGTCATGACGGCAAGGGTCACGTAAGGCACATAGTAAAGGAAGGATCTCAGGAATCTGTTTTCTATCTTCTTCCTTATGAGGGTAAGAGGAAGTACTCTGACAGCGAAGCTCACTATGGCCGACAGCAGAATGTAAACGTAAATATTCCCGCTCAACTCGCCTCGCCTCCTTCCTCATTTTTAGGAAAAAGAAGGGCAGCTGCCGCTGATATCGCCACCGTTAGCACTATGGTTCTTGTGCCTCCCGGAACTGATGAAAGCATCCTGGATGCTCCGTAGCCCAGTACAAAAGAAAGGATAACCAAAACCCCTACTATCCTGTCTTTTCTTGACGGCGGGATAATGATGGCAAGGAACATGCCGTAGATGGCAACGCTCAGAGCGCTGACAGCGCCTGAAGGGAGAACATTTCCAAGAGCGATACCGCATGCCGTTCCTGAAGCCCACATGAGGGATGCCAGAAGGAAAGCGCTCAGAAGGTATGATGCCCTTACGTATCCTTTCCTCGCTATCCCTATACCGAATATCTCGTCGGTTATCCCGAAACCGATGGCGATACGGGAAAGAAGAGGTTCTTCAGGCCTTAATTTCTGGCTGAAAGCCGCACCCATGAGAAGGTAGCGTATATTGGTCACTGCTATGAGAAGAGCTGCTTCAGCATATGCCGCCCCTTCAGATATCATGGTATATAGAGCATATTCACCTGCAGAGGCATGGTTCAGAAAACTGGAGACAAAACCCTGGATGGGAGTAAGGCCTGCCAGTTTCGCTGTTATCCCGAGAGAAAAAGCCACGGCAAAATAACCCATGCCTATGGGCAGGCCGTCACGCAGTCCTTCTCTTATCTCTTTAGCTGAATCGCTCCCCATTTTTGATGATCACTATTTAAGAAGCTTCTCCTCCCATTCGGGAAGCTTGAAACCGGTAAGCACGAATCCGTCGCCGACAAGAAGCGGTCTTTTCACCAGCATCCCATCGCTTGCGAGAAGTCCAAACTGTTCGTCTTCGCTCATGGAAGGCAGCTTCTTCGAAAGCTCCAGTTCCTTGTAAAGAAGGCCGCTGGTATTGAAGAATCTCTTGAGCGGAAGTCCGCTCATTTTATGATACTTCCTCAAGGTCTTTTCATCGGGATGCTGCTCCTTGATGTCCAGAAGTTCATACTCGATTCCTTTTTCTCCGAGCCATGCAAGTGCTCTTTTGCATGTGGTACATCTTGAATAGCAATATACTTTTAGCATCTTTCCCTCCTATATTACAGATCTCACCAAAGATCCTTTATATATCTTACGTCGCAGGCAAAATGGCCCGTGTCGCCTACGGTCTCATATATCCTTCTGAAACCGTACTTCTCATAGAACTTCTGTGCCGCGGTCATATTATCGAGAGTCTCCAGGTAACACTGTCTGTAATACTTCTTTGCGAATCCCAGTGCAGCCTCCATGAGCCTGCTGGCGACTCCCGTTCCCCTCGCCTCAGGAAGACAGTACATCTTCTGAAGTTCACAGACTCCGTCCGCGCCTTCCATCTCTCCTATGCCTGTGCCTCCGACGACTCTTCCGTCTTCATCCACGGCCACCCAGTATGTCCTGCCCTCTTTGCTGTAGACTTCAGAGAACCTGCCGAGGTACGGATCCAACCAAGCCGTCCCTTCGTGATTTGCTCCGAACTCTATGAGGCAGCTCCTTATGACCTGCTCCACCGCAGCGTTGTCTTTTTCTTGTATCTCTCTGATAGTATATGGATCCATATCTGTCCTCATATACCTATTTTGTCTGTTTTTTCCTCGTTGTCAACAAAAAAGGCAGGCTTTCCGCCTGCCCCTGACAACTGTTATCAGCCATATATCTCTTTTAGTATCTTTTCGTATAGATCTTCAAGGCTTTCGACCGTTTCAACGGATGAAAATTCTTCTTTTACGGCAGCAGGCGGATGTATGAAGAAGCCCTTGTCTGCAGCTCCTATCATACCTATGTCGTTATAGCTGTCGCCGGAGGCGATCACGAAATACCCCATGGCCTTGAATCCCTTTACGGTAGTAGTCTTGGTATCCCTGCAGCGCATGCTGTAGCCTGATATGTAACCATCTTCATCGGTGCTGAGGGTATTGCAATATATACCGATACCCAGCTTCTTTTCGACCGGCTTTGCAAACTGCTCAAAGGTGTCGCTGGTGATGGCAACGGAAGCTATTCCTTGGATCTTTCTGAGGAATTCCAAAGCTCCGGGAAGAGGCTCCATCTTATCGATTACAGCCAGTATATCCTGCAGCTTGATACCGTGTTCTTTGCACAGCTCCATGCGGCCCTTCATGAGCCTGTCGTAGGAAGGATCATCTCTAGTCGTGCGGCTGAGCTCCGGTACGCCTTTCTCTTCAGCCACTGCTTCCCATATCTCGGGGAAGAGCACTCCTTCAAGATCCAGGCATACCATCAGCTGAGATCTTTCATCGGTCTTTGCGGCGTTGAACTCCTTGAGTTTCGCGTTTATATATTCTGCAGAATTGGGATGGTGCGGTATGCTGCAGTCTATGCAGCTCTTGATGCCTCTTTTGGAGTACTTGAAATGACCCCCGCACATTTCCCCGTAGGAATACAGGGGACAGTAGCAGAAAAGACAGTTGAAACTGTCGGGATCCTTGGTCTCGTGGCAGGGAAAGTATTTACATTCCTTATTGCAGAAAAATGACGAACTGTTTTCCATCATTCTCCCCTTTTCTCGTCCATTACGTAGAGCAGGGCGTTGACTATGCAGGCCGCCACATTGCTTCCCCCCTTGCGGCCTCTTGCCACTATGCACGGAATATCCGTTTCGATGATGAGCTCCTTGGAAGGCACCACATTGACGAAACCGACCGGAACTCCGATTATGAGCTTGGGTCTGTAACCGTCGTCTATGAGTTCCCTGAGACGTATCAGGGCCGTAGGCGCGTTGCCTATGGCAAAGATCACGTTGTCCCCCAGCTCCGAAGCCTTGTCCATGCTCATGCGGGCTCTTGTGACCCCGGCTTCCTTTGCCCTTTTTGCCACGTCCTCATCGGACATGAAGCACTTCACTTCGCAGCCGAATTTGGCGGCAGATCTCTTGTTGATGCCGGACCAGGCCATCTGGGTGTCCGTGACTATGGTGGCTCCGCCCCTTATGGCTTCCTTGGCCCTTTCCACCGCGCCTTCGGAATAGTACATGTTATCTGCATATTCGAAATCAGCCGTAGTGTGTATGACCCTCTTGGTTATGGGCTCCTGCTCGGGAGGAAGGACCCTGTCTCCCAGCTCCCTCGTGATGATCGCGAAGCTTTCTCTTTCTATATCCTTAGGCGCTACATTGTCTATCTTGATCATAA
This sequence comes from uncultured Oscillospiraceae bacterium, assembly GCA_964444315.1. Classification (GTDB taxonomy): domain Bacteria; phylum Bacillota; class Clostridia; order Peptostreptococcales; family Anaerovoracaceae; genus RUG13409. The sequence goes on from CAYUGP010000013.1 coordinate 15,319, forward strand.
TCCGGCCTCCAAAATCTCATATATCTTCTTCATATCCATGTGGGCTCTTACGGTATCCGCCAGCAGGTCGTACTGCTGCTCCTTGTATTCTTTACCGGTGGCCTTGCCGACCCTCGATGGATCTATGCCCTTCATTTCCGCAAGGGCTTTAACGAGGGCGTCCGCCGTAGCCTGGCAGTCGAAGACTCCGTGGACGTAGCTTCCGTATATATTGTCTTTCCAGCATCCGTCGCGCTTGCTTTCACCGGTGACACTGTCAACTATCTCAGTCAGAGGCTTGCTGCTTGCAGTCTCTCCCATGTGTATCTCATAGCCTTCTACGGGGCATCCCGAGAGTCCTCTGAGCACCCCGCCCAATATATTGAAGACTCCGCTCACTCTCGTGCGGTTCTTCTGCTGTGAGAACACCGTGCCCGTATCGAGGAGCCCTATACCTCTCATGCTGCCGCCTTCTTCGACTCCGTAGGGATCGGAAAGGCTCTGCCCCAGCATCTGATATCCTCCGCAGATGCCGAATACGGGCCTGCCCAAAGCCGCGTGCTGCAGCACCTTGGCCTCGAGTCCGCTCTCCCTAAGCCACATGAGATCCTTCATGGTGTTCTTCGTGCCCGGAAGTATGACCAGATCCGGATCGCCGAACTTCGCCGTGGAGTCAACGTATCTTAAGGACACACCTTCAATGTTCTCCAGCACTTTGAAGTCGGTGAAATTGGAAAGCCTGGGAGTCCTCATTACGGCTATATCTATGAGGTCCGCAGCCCTGTCCGTCAGCCTCTCCGAAAGGCTGTCTTCGTCGTCTATATCAAGATGCACGTAAGGTACGACTCCGACTACGGGTATGCCCGTGATCTCCTCTATCTGTTTTACCCCGGGGGTCAGTATGGATTCATCGCCCCTGAACTTGTTTATGATGAGACCCTTTACCATGGACCTTTCCTCATCGTCGAGGAGAGCCACCGTACCGTAGAGCTGGGCAAAGACTCCTCCTCTGTCAATGTCGCCGACTATGAGGACCGGAGCTTTGGCTTCCCTGGCCATGCCCATGTTGACGAAAGGATCGTCGTCTTTAAGGTTTATCTCCGCAGGACTTCCTGCTCCTTCTATGACTATGATGTCGTTCTCATCTGAAAGCGTATTGTACGCCTTCATAACATCAGGGAGCAGTTCCTTCTTCATGGCAAAGTAGTCCCTGGCGTTCATCTGGCCCCTGACCTCGCCGTTGACTATGATCTGGGAACCGACGTCGTTGGTAGGCTTGAGGAGTATGGGGTTCATGAGCACCGAGGGCTCTATCCCCGCAGCCTCAGCCTGGACCACCTGGGCTCTT
>CAYUGP010000014.1:0-16034 GCA_964444315.1 uncultured Oscillospiraceae bacterium
GAAGGAGTTCCCGTCATCGCGGGAGAATCCGGCATATGCAGCGGATGCGGAGTGGCTACACTCTCCATCGACTACTATGACCTGGGAGTTGCCACAGGAAAGATGGCTGTAAAGATCTTAAGGGACGGAGCAGATGTTTCTTCAATGCCTATCGAGTACGCAGCTAACGCAACGAAGTACTACAACCCCACAGCCTGTGAAAAATTAGGTATCACTCCTCTTGAAGGATTTCTTCCTTTAGAGTAATATATTCAAAAATCAAAACGGAGCATAATTCTTAATGAACTATCTATCTGTATTTATTTCATCACTCCCCGGTGCATGCGCCCAAGGCCTTGCCTGGGGAATTATGGCGCTGGGAGTCTACATCACCTTCAGGATCCTGAACACCTCGGACCTGACCGTTGACGGATCCCTTGCCACCGGCGGATCGGTGTGCATAGCCCTGATGACCTCGGGCGTGAACGTGGGCGTCGCCATGCTGGCAGCCGTCATAAGCGGTATCCTTGCAGGTCTCATCACGGGGCTTCTCCACACCAAGTGCGGCATACCTGCCATACTCGCAGGTATACTTACCCAGCTTTCCCTTTATTCCATCAACCTGAGGATAATGGGTAACAGGGCCAACCTGCCCATAAGCGTGGACAAGTACAAGCTGCTCGTATCTCAGAGATGCGTGAGAGCTCTCAACCTGAAAAACCCCATTCCTGTATTCGTCATACTGATCGCCGTTATAATAGCAGTCCTCTACTGGTTCTTCGGAACGGAACTCGGAAGCAGCATAAGAGCTACGGGAAACAACGTGAGGATGGCTAAGGCTCAGGGTATAAACACAGACAGGAACAAGGTTCTGGGATTCTGCATGGCAAACGGTCTCGTCGCTCTTTCAGGAGCGCTCATCGCCCAGTATCAGGGTGCTTCCGACGTAAACATGGGAAGAGGCGCCATAGTCATCGGCCTTGCAGCCGTCATCATAGGAGAGGTCCTTTTCAGCAAGATCTTCAGCAACTTCTCCCTGAAGATGCTGGCAGTTGTCATAGGCGCAGTCATCTACTATATAGTGCTTCAGCTGGTACTGACTTTAGGGCTCAACACCAACGACCTGAAACTCTTCTCGGCACTGATAGTAGCCATATTCCTGGCGATACCGTATTTCAAAGGAGGCCGCAAAGATGCTTAAGCTTATCGATGTATGCAAGACCTTCAATGCGGGCACTGTAAATGAAAAAGTGGCGCTCGACCACCTGAACCTGACCCTGGAAGACGGTGACTTCGTGACCGTCATCGGAAGCAACGGTGCAGGTAAATCCACCGCCCTCAATGCCATAGCCGGAACATTCATGACAGACAGCGGGAAGATACTCCTGAATGATACGGATCTCACCAAGATGCCGGAACACAAGAGGGCTTCTTACCTGGGAAGGGTATTCCAGGATCCTATGATGGGAACGGCTCCTGACATGCAGATAGAGGAAAACCTTGCTCTCGCTGCAAGAAGAGGTGAAAGAAGAGGCCTGAAATGGTATATATCTCCGGAAGAAAGAGAAAGGTATCATGAACTGCTCAAATCCCTCGACCTGGGACTTGAGGACAGGATGACCACAAGAGTTGGTCTCCTTTCCGGAGGTCAGAGGCAGGCTATAACCCTGCTCATGGCAGCGCTCAAAAAGCCTGAACTGCTCCTTCTCGACGAGCATACGGCTGCCCTTGATCCCAAGACAGCAGCAAAGGTGCTGGAAATTTCGGATAAGATAGTTGCCGATAACCATCTGACCACCATGATGGTCACACACAACATGAAAGATGCCATTGCCCATGGCAACCGCCTCATCATGTTCCATGAAGGAAAGATAGTCATAGATATTAGAGGAGAGGAAAAGGAAAAGCTTACGGCAGCCGACCTCCTCCAGTATTTCGAAGGATAATATATGCTGACAGGAAAACAAAGATCGTACCTTAAATCCCTGGCCACTGCCATCGACCCCGCAGTATACATAGGCAAGAACGAGCTCACACAGAGCTGCCTCAAGGAAATGGACGACTACCTGAACGCCCATGAACTCGTAAAGGTCAAGATACAGGACAACGTTGAACTGGATCCCAAAACCGTTGCCAACGAGGCTGCAGCAAAACTCAAAGCAGAGTACGTGCAGGCCATAGGAAGAAAGTTCGTGCTTTACAGGGAAAGCACTGAAAACCGGCAGATACAGCTGCCGAAAGCAAAGCAATAAAGAGGGAAAACTGAGTGCAGTGGCACTCAGTTTTTTTGCACCCATCTCTACCCCTTTTGTAGTAGAATTATATATAATCAACGATTAAGCCCGGTTCTGGAGGTGCCCGATGTATATATATATGATCCTGTCAGCCGCGATCCTGGCTGCCGGAGTGATACTGACAGTCAGAAAAAAAGATAAGCTTGAGACAAACTCTCTCAGGCTGACGGCAGCTGTAGTCATTTCTGCTGCGCTGCTGGCATTCCCATATTTCAGAAAGAGTTATGATATCCTCATTTCTGTCCTGTATTCACTCAGACACGGCGTAGGGATAATACTCCTCGAAATAGACCCTGAGCTCGTTGAGGCTATGGAAAGCGGCACCTTTCCCGCAGCGTACAGGTATCTCATGTACATATGCTATGTGCTTGCTCCCATATTCGGCTCCATCACCGTACTCAGCTTCTCGAAATCTCTGGTCGACAGGCTGCGCATACTCTGGTCAAAGGATGTTCACCTTTTCTCCTCCCTGAATGAAAAAAGCATCAGCATAGCCGAGCATATAAGGAAAAACCGCCCCCATGCAAAAATAGTCTTTTTCAGCAGGGAAAACACTGAAGACAGCATGATACGCAAGGCAGGAGCCATAGGCGCCATATTCCCTGCCAATCCTCTGAATAAGTTCCATTTCAGAAAAAACAGACACTACAGTTTTTATCAGATAGACAGCCAGAGAAGCGGCAACCTCAACTCATTCATCGGCAATTACGAACTTTTCAGAAAACTCGATCCGAAGATCCTGGATGATCTTGAAGTCAAGTGTTTTACGGACTCAGAATCCGCAGAACTCATAAGAAAGATCGACTCTTTTTTATCTTCGCAAAGCGGCCCCATAGTGAAGGTCTCATTCATAAATGAAGAAAACTGTCTGGCCTACGGCCTGATGCACGACCTGATCAAAGTCATAGATACTGAGAAACAGGATAACGAGTTCATGATAATAGGGTCCGGCAGCCTCGGGATCAGCATACTCAAGGCACTCATATGGCTCTTTGACAGCCAGAGCATGGACCTGACTGCAGACCTCGTCTGCAGTGATGCAGCAGACGCTTTATCGTCCCTTAAGCTAAACTGCCCCGACCTTATCAACGCAGACCTTGACCGGTATATGTATATGCCTGTTGCAAGCTCTGCAGACACAGATCCCGACTCTCTTGAAAAAGATTATGTCAAGAAGAACTACAACATCAGGTTTTTCAACGCCGATCCGGGAAACTTCGATCTTGAAGAAGTGCTTACTAAAGGAAACGTCGATCCGGATATGATCTTCATAACGACCGGCGATGATATAAGCAACCAGGCTATATGCGAAAGAACGCAGCGCATCCTTGCAAGAAAGCACGATGACATACAAAGATGCCCTGCTGCTGTACAGATCGAAAACGACAGAATCTTCGATCTTCTCCGCAGGACAAAAGACGAAAAGACTTTTTATTTCGGTAATCAGGAAACCAAATACGCCAATATTTTCGAGATCAATTCCATCCTGGAAGATATGGCAAAGAGGATCCATATGGCTTACCTGAATGAAGATTCCGGTGATATGAAAAGCATACTCAACAGGACAGGATACTACAGGCTTTCGAACCACGAATCATCCCTTGCCCAGGCTCTTACCATAGAATACAGGGTAAAGCATATCCTGAGTGAGACCAAAAATCAGGAAGGGACGGCGAAACAGCGCATCCAAGGATATCTCAGCGATCCGGTAAAGTTCAAAAAGCTCTGCGAACTGGAGCATACCAGATGGCTGAATTACCAGAGGACCGAGGGCTGGACAAGGCCAAGCATAAAACAGCAGGAAGCAATTGCAAAAAAATACGGAAACGGAAAAACCATAAAGGATGACACTCTCCTGCTGCATCCGGCCAACGTAGAAAATGCGCAGCTGGCAAAAGCCGAAGCGGAAGCGGACAGAATACTGTCCGAAGTCAACGAAAGCTATGTGCCCACTGACTATGTGAACAAGGACGGATATATACTGGGACGTATCCCTCAGATCATTACCGATGATCTTCTGAAACTTCTTGAAGAATGATAATACACAAAGAGAGGGCCGGTCAGCTGAAGTCTGACCGGCCCTCTTTTTTCACTTTTTCTTTATCACGAACACATTGGACCCGAAGTCCTTCTGAGCACGGATCTTATCCGAATAGCCCGTACCGGTGAACAGATTCATGATGGGTATGCCCGCTTCAAGAGCCTTTGACGAACACTCGACCTTAAAGGTCGCATCTTCCATTCTGTAGTTCTTATCAGCTATGTCCACCACTCTGCCGTTGGGGTTGAATTCCACCGGTGTCACGTGCTTGAGAAGAGGTCCGAAGGAACCGACCCTTAAGGTCTGCGTCCTGCTCTTTACGGAGTAATTTCCTTCAGGAACATATGCCTTTATATACTCATATCCCGGAGCCGCATGTATGAGCCTGTGGAAGAGCCCCAGAAGGTACTCGTCTTTGCCGCTTATCTGCCAGGCCACCACGTCGGTTTCTGACTTTATCCTTCTGAAGGTACCGAACTGAAGAGTCTTCCTGTGCTTTTTGTAAAAGTCTATCTGCTCCTTTATAGCCTTATCCTCCGTGGGTACTATGAAGTTAAGGTTCATCTCATATCCAAGGACTCCGAAGGCCGACACGTTGAAGCGCATGTTTACGGGAGTAGACCTTAAAGTCTGTGCGTGGGGACTTGCGGACACGTGAGCGCTGATGCAGCTCTGAGGATAGAGGTATGACATGCCTTCCTGTATGTCGAGCCTCTCAACGGGATCCGTATCATCGCTGGTCCAGGCCTGAGGACCGAAGGTGAACATACCCAGGTCGAAGCGATTTCCGCCCGAACTGCAGGACTCAAGAAGCACATGGGGCCTGACCTTGAATATGCGCCTCAGGACATCGTAAAGTCCCAGTATGTATTCGTGAGCCTCTACGCCCCTCAGCGCGCTCTGTCTGTTCATATCCCACTTGACGAAGGATATTCCGCACTCGTCAACTATCTTTCCTACGTTTTCGACTATATAGTCTCTGACTTCCGGGATGCGGAGGTCGAGAAGGAGCTGATTCCTTCCGTAAATGTCCTTTAAACCATCCTGGTGCATGGCCCATTCCGGGTGTTTTCTGTAGAGATTGGAATCGGGATTGACTCCTTCCGGCTCGAACCAGAGCCCGAAGTCAAGGCCTGCGGATCTCACCTTGTCAGCGAGCCTTTTGACCCCGCCGGGCAGTTTCTTTCTGTTGATGCTGTAGTCGCCAAGCCCTGCATGATCGTCGTTTCTGGCACCGAACCATCCGTCGTCGAGAACGAAGGTCTCGCAGCCCAGAGTTGCCGCCTTCTTTGCCAGGGATACGAGCTTCCCTTCCGTGAAGTCGAATCCGCTTCCTTCCCAGCTGTTGTAGACCACTGGCCTTGCCTTCCTCGCCCAGTATCTGGGCACTATATGATCCAGAACGAAGCTGTGCATATTGGCAGACATACCGCTCAGCCCGTCGGGGGAATAGCTGATGACCGCTTCAGGCGTCTCGAAACAGCCGTCTTTTTGCAAAGTCAAACAGAAGCTGTCAGGGCTGATGCCGCTGACTATCCTGGTAAGACCCTGAGGACTTCTCTGGGCGGATGTGTAGTGGTTTCCCGAATAAATGATGTTGAGTCCGTAAACATCTCCGGTCTCTTCCGTTGCACCGACCGACGCTATCACTGTGCCGGGATTTCTGACTGCGCTGGAAAAACCGTAGGTGCTCTCGTTGACGACTCTGGCCTGATCTATCCTTGTGATCTTTTTATGGCCCTCGGCTATCCAGCCCCCACCGAAGGTATACATATCGTATTCACCGGGGATATCTATGGAATAGCTGGCGATCTTGGTGACGGTTATATCATCCCCGTCATTGAAAAGAACGCTTCTGAGCGTCACTGCCGTCTCGAAGACCGAAATGTACACGGAAAGCCTCAGATCTCCTGCAAGGCTCTTCATATCTATCCTCAGGACCGACAGAGGATCGCTTGCAAAGGGAAGCCCCGAAAGGCTCTTTGGCGCCCTTTCCAATTCTTCCATTCCCTCAAAAACGAAGTCAGATGTAAAAGGTTTGCCGTCCTTAAGAAGTTCGATGGGGCTTTCCCTGAAGTCTCCTCTTCCCTGCTCGCTGTAAAGAAGCGGCAGTCTTTCAAGGCAGGAAGCCGTATCGCCTTCCTCATAAAGTATGCTGTTTCCCCAGCCAAGACCCGGTTCAAGAGTCAGTGCTTCGGCATCGGAGGGCTCCACGAGCCTTCCCAGATGGATCAGTTCCACCTTTCCGTATCTGTCTTTTTTAAGGATCATGGAAAATGCATCATTGGATATGCATATCTCATCGCCTTCTATGCTTATCATTTACTTTTCGAACTCCACCTTTCTTTTAAGATAATGTTGGTTTTTAAGATACATATCGTAGATCTCTTTATCTACGCCGTTCTTCTCTATGAGAGCCTTGTAGAAATCGAAGGCTGCCTTGGGCGTTCTTTCCATAGTCTTGGGATCTACCTTCACAAGACCAAATTTGGCGCTCATACCCTCGAGCCACTCGAAGTTATCACAGAAACACCAGTGATAATATCTCTCTATAGGCAGACCGCTCCCGGCTACCTGCTCAAGGTGTTCGGCTATATACCTGTTCCTGAACACGCCCGCGTTGTCACAAGTGCCGTTCTCGGTGATCCAGATGGGCCTTTTAAGTATCTCATAAGCCTCCCTGCATACTTCGACGATGCCTTCGGGATATATCTCCCAGCCAAGGTCGTTTTTGTAGCAGTCCTCCTTGACTCCGTCAGCCATGGCGGATATCTCGGAGCGGGCATAGTAATTTACTGCTATGAAATCCACGAACTCACCCTTCTGGACCTTATGTCTGTTCTTCAGAGGCCATGTGTACTCGCCGGTCATAAGAGCTTTCTGCGCCGCCGTCTGGAATGATTTCTTCACAGCACTGCAGCAGATCCTGTGATAAGGATTGCCGGGATTCTTCGGTTCGAACACTCTCAGGTGATTGGGAACGCTGACCATGGTGTCCATATATCCCATCTCTTCCCTTTGAATGTGTATGGACTGATAAAGGACAACATGGCAGTAGCAAAGATTAGACAGAACTGTCAGGTACTCATCTCTTGAATCATGTCCCGGAGGGCAGTCATATCCAAGATATCCTCGGAAAGCGTATACGCTGGGCTCGTGTATGGTCAGCCATTCGGAAACTATGTCTCCGAGGCGCTCTGCCATATACTTGCCGTAATCGAGGAAAAGGTCCAGATTTTCATCCTTGAGGAATCCGCCTTTCTCTTCGAACCACATGGGATTGCCGAAATGATGAAGGGTCACAAGGGGCTTTATGCCCAGAGATCTTATGTATTCGATCTCCTCTCTGTAGCGGTCTATGACCTTTTCATCGAACACCCCCTCCTCGGGCTCTATCCTGGCCCACTGCAGCCCCATGCGTACGACCTGCACTCCGAGCTTTTTCATAAGGTCTGCGTCCTCTTTCCAGCGGTGCCAGTGATCTGTAGCCACCGCAGGATCACTTCCGTCCTTTATCTTTCCCTTCCTGTACCAGTCGTTCCAGCTGCTGTCCAGCTCTCCTCCTTCGGTCTGGTCCGCCGAATAGGAAACACCGAAAAGAAAGCCGTCGGGGAGCTTGTAGTCTATCCTGACTCCGTAATCCTCGGGAAAACTGTTTGTCCTCCCGAAACTGACGGTTTCAAGATTCTCACTTACCTTTGCCATAACTGTGATCCTCTCTTGTATATTTTAAGACAAAATTTATTCGAATAAATACACTCTGACCTCGTAAGGTCTCATTTTGATAACCTCGCCCTCATCTTCCACATCGTAGTTGCTGAGGATGAGTCTGCCCTTCGAAAGGTCGAACTGTTTGGGCACATTGAGTTTTTTCTTATGGCCCTTGAAGGAACACATTACCAGGACGCTCTGCTCCGCGTTGTCTCTCGAGTACACGTAGAAACTGCCCGAGCCCTTCATGTATTCCGTATACCTGCCGTCCTTTATGACGGGTATCATATTTCTGAGTTTTATTGTTTTTCTGTAGAAGTTGAGGACGGAATCGGGATCGTTTTCCTGATCTTCCACGTTTATGTCTCTTGCCCTGTCGTTGACATAGAACCATGGCTCCACTTCCGAAAAGCCCGCATACTTTCCCGATGTCCACTGGACCGGCGTTCTGGCGGAATCTCTTGACGCCCTCCACAGAAGCCTCAGTCTCCTCTTTTCAGGTAGGTGGGTACGGTGATTCCTTGTCTGTACGTCCTCATACATATCGGCACTTTCAGGGTGCCAGTCTATCATACCTATCTCCTGCCCCTGATATACGAAGGGTGTGCCCTGAAGGAACATGTACATGGCGCACAAGGTCTTTGCGCTTTCTTTCTGGAACTTCTCGGAACCGTATCTTGAAACGATCCTGGGATGATCGTGGTTTTCTATGTAGAGCATATTCCAGCCCTTGCCGTAGAGTTTTTCCTGCCAGTTCCTGAATGCCCTCTTCATCTTCCTCAGAGAGAAAGGCAAAGGGATGTAATCCGTGAAGAGGCAGTCCGCGCATTCGTATTCGAAGCATATGACCATGTCCAGGACTTTGTTCGGGCCGTAACCGATGAGCTTCAATGCTTTCTTCGGTTTTATAAGGGTGGCTTCAGCCAGAGTCACCTGATCATAGTCGTCCAGAACTTCCGTTTTGAACTCTTCCAGGTACTCGTGCAGATGCGGCCCCATATTGTACTGGGTGACCCCTTTATGGACCGGAAGCAGCCTCTCGTTGGGAAGCCCTTCAGGCTTTGAGATATATGTGATGACGTCTTCCCTGAAACCGTCAACGCCCTTATCCAGCCAGTATCTGAGTATCTTTTTTACTTCCTCCCTTACAAGAGGATTGTCCATGTTGAGGTCAGCCTGCTTTATGGCAAAGATGTGGAGATAATACTCTCCCCTTACCTCATCCCATTCCCAGGCGGACTCACCTTCAAATTCTGAATCCCAGTTGTTGGGGAGTTTTCCGTTCTTTCCGGCAGGGCGCCAGATATAGTAATCGGTGTAAGGCTCTATGCGCTGCCTCGATTTCTGGAACCACTCGCACTCCGTGCTGGTGTGGTTGACCACCAGGTCCATGATGACCTTTATATCCCTTTCATGCGCTGCCTTCAGCACGGCATCGAAAGCTTCGTCGCCTCCGAACTCCGGGGCTATATGATAGTAGTCGGATATATCATATCCGCAGTCCACACCGGGGCTGACATAAAGAGGCGAAAACCAAATGCCTCCTATGCCCAGAGATTTGATGTAGTCAAGTTTATCCAGGACCCCGTAGAGATCCCCCATGCCATCTCCGTTGCCGTCTTTGAAACTTCTGGGCCAGATCTGATAAAAGACCCTGTCCCTATACCAATGAGTTCTTTCCATTTTCCTGTCTCCCAGGTAAGATGCCCCTGTCCGGGACCAAAATAACACATTACTACAGGCTATATTATACAACAAAAAAACGGCACCGCATAATGCGATACCGTTTTAGAAAGCTTTTTTACTTTATAAGAGTTGCTTTGAGTTCTTCGATCTTAGCCTGGAATTCCTTGATCTTGGTGAACTGTGTGAGATAGTTCGTCTCGAGAAGTTCCGGCTTGTTGGCCAGCATATCTCTTGCTATCTCAAGAAGAAGCTCCTTGATCTTTCCTTCAGCTTCCGTGATCTGAAGTTTGGTCTTAGCTGTATCTGCAGCTTCCTTGCCCTTTTCGATAGCCTTGCTGCCGAGATCTTTTACATTGTCTAATATACCCATTTATGTACCTCCTATGCATGAAACATAAACAAACGAACCCGTCTATTCATTATACTATATTTTTGCACATAATGAATACTTTTGTACCAAAAAATATATACTTCAATTTCTTCAGCCGAGGAGCTTTTTTGCAGCAGCAAGATATTCCGCTTTGCACTTCTGCGCGTCTATGGTCGTGTATTCTCCGTTTTCATATAGCACTTTACCGTCGACCATTGTCATGCATACATCTGAGCCCTGAACGCTGTAAACAAGGAGAGCCAGAGTATTTGCATCGGGGAGCAGATGAGGCTTATCCATATCGATAGCTACGATATCCGCCCTCTTTCCTTCGGCCAGTTCTCCGCAGTCATTCCGGTGAAGAGCTTTGTATCCGTTTATGGTCGCCATATCGAAAGCATCCTGCGCTCCGAGAGCAAGAGGATCACAATTGGCGCCGTTCTGGAGTATGGATGCTATATGCATCTCCTCGAACATATTCAGGTTGTTGTTGCTTGCGGTACCGTCGGTGCCCAGAGCCACATTCACCCCTTTGCTTATGGCTTTGGCAACCGGTGCGATGCCGGAACCGAGTTTGAGATTGCTTGTCGGGTTATGAACGAAAGTCGCCCCTTTTTCTGCCATGATCTCAAGATCTTCACCTGTCACCCACACGCAGTGAGCACAGACAGCTCCGGTATCCAGAAGACCCATCCTCTCGAAGTGGGCTAAGGGAGTCTCTCCGTGACGTTCAAGGCAGCCTTCATGCTCAAGTCTGGTTTCCGAAATGTGGGTGTGGACCTCCATTCCGTATCTATGGGCAAGCTCTGCACATCTTTCAAGGCTTTCGTCCACTGTAAGGTATTCGGAATGTATCTGCATGTTGGCATGAATACGCCCGTCACCTGCATTGTTGAAGTTCTTAAAGAATCTTTCGGTCCCTGCGAATCTTCTATCGAAGAAATCCTTTGCCCACTGGGCATTGGGATCATTCATCTGAAGCACGGCTCCGGCATTGACCTTTATGCCGCTTTCAAGGACCATAGGAGCGATCTCACTGTAATCCCAGTACATGTCCTGGTAGCAGGTAGTGCCGCATGCCAGCATTTCGAGGATGGCCATCTGAGTGCCTATGCGCACGTCACTGCTGTCCATCTTATCCTCAACGGGGAAAATGGCTTCAAAAAGCCAGCGCTGGAGAGGAAGTCCCGATCCCACGCCTCTCAGCAGAGTCATGGGAGTATGAGTATGCGCATTGACAAGGCCCGGGATCAGAAGTTTACCAGGCATAGCCTTTACGCTGTCATAACTTTTCTTCGGGGCATCTTCCGACACATAGTCTATATATGCTCCGTCGATCCCGAGGTATGCATTCCTCAGGAAAACTATTTTTCCTTCTTTCCTTACAAGGATATCCGCGTTTTTTAATAGTGTGCTCATATCAATCTACATCCTGTTTTATCTCCTCCGGCGGAACATCAAGGACCTCCGGATGGGTGAGATAACTCTTCATCTTCTTAAGAACGGCCGCATAGTAGAAGCCGTCGCATATCCTTTCGTCAGTGACCCAGGTGAAATCCACGTACTTCTTGGTAACCGGTTCTCCCTGGGCATTCAGCGTGCGCTCGGTACGCTTGGCTCCGAATGCACAGAACACGGGCATGGTACCGAAATCATACAGATGGTGATAGATAGGCGGTATACCCAAAGAGCCCATGGAAGTGATGAACATGGAAGCATGGAAAGGAGAGAGCTTCTGTATCTCCACCGGCAGTAGCCCGAAGTAATCGAGAATACGAAGAAGCCAGATGACCAGCGAAAGCAAAAGGCTCGGTATGATATCGAACACCCTGGTCACCTTGTCGAAACCAGTATCGAGGTCCTGAGTCTCCTTTACTCCCTGCACCACGGAGTTGAACTTTTCATAGACGTCTGCCGCTGTATCCGCCGGATCGAAAGTGACCTTGATGGTGGTGTCCGGGCTGTCGGAACTCATCTCCTTTTTGATGACCATGCTGCAGGTTATGTCGAATCTGTGAAAGATCTTCTGACCTGCTATGAAGCGGTTCAGGGCGGGAAACTCTGCCACTGCCCTTACATAAGCAGCAAGGAATATATGGGTGAGACCGAAATGCTTCAGTCCCTGGCGCCGCTTTTCATGTATGTATCTGTCGAGATTTGCCACTTCGATGCTGTCACGGATATAGTTGGAAGAACCTACCCTCGTGGGCATAAAATACGCAGTGAGTTTCGACATGGGAACTATGTCGTAGACTCTGCGTCCATCCATGCGGTCGCCGTATCTGCGTCTGTAAGGATCTCCCTCCTTCCAGGGCGCCATGCGCTTTGAAGCCAGGATGATGAATACGACGGAAAGCCATGCTCCGAGATCCGTGAGTATCATGGAAGGAGCCGATCTCCAGTACCACCTGAAGTAGCGGATGAAATACTTGTCAAGAGCAAAAAGCAGCGGAAGCAGCCATACAAGAAGACAAGGTATCTGTGAATTGAGCTTACCCGTATAGGTGAAAGCAAAAGCGATCCCCTGCAAAGCGCACAGGATCAGACAAGTGACGGTCATTGCAACACTGACTCCGAGCTCGCAAACGCGCACGAAGAAGTATATCGCAAGAAGAACAGCAGGTCCCACAGTCACATAGTACATCTCCCCGCATCGCCAGGGCAGCCGGATTGAAATAAATAGATTTGCTGCTAGCGGGAAAAGCATATGGACGACCATCACCCAGAAGCCGTCGGAGCCTGCGCCACCGAAGGCAAAAAATCTTGTCACAAGCGAGACGACGCTCGCCAGGACGGCCAGCCAAACAAAGACGTTTTTACGGCTGGAATAGTATGTCGTGATGTTCTTCATAGTGCATTCATTTTACGACATTTAGCCTCTGAGCACAACAAAAATGCGGAGCACAAAAGCGCCCCGCATTTTTGGATCTACTGTACAGTCTGTTAAAGAAAACCCTTGGTTTTCTATTTAGCCTTTTTCTTAAAGAGCAGCAGCGTACCTATGTAGAGGAACAGCTGACCCGCGATGTTCGTGGGCTCGATGACCCAGTGTGTCGCAGGATCGGTCAGATCTACGCTTGCGCTGTACGGAATAAGGGCTGCCGTCGTGATGATGGGAGCTATGCAAAGGATCATTGCGAGCCATTTCTTTTCACGGGCACAGAATGCGATCATAGTTCCGTAGATAAGGAAGGTCCCTATAGCTGCTGTAAGCTGCGCACCGGAGTTTGCTCCCTGCGTCATGCATACGAATACCGAAAGAGCGATGAAGAGCACCGGAAAAACGATCTTGACCCAGGTCTTGAGCCCTTTATATGTCTTCTTTTTATAGATGAGAAGCAGCGTGACTCCTGAAATGAGGAATCCTATGTCCGTGGTATAGAACAGCGGAACGGGCAGTGTGAAGTTGATTATTCCCAGCCCCACAAGGGTCTTGCCCAGCGCAATGATATATCCTGCTGCCATGGAAATGATAGCTCCGGCTGTCAGGACCTTTATCATTCCGGGGTCGGCATTCCTTGCTTTCAGGCCTCTTACGAGAGCCACGAAAAACAGCGTGTAGATTATAGGATTAAGAAAATCCATCAATCCGAGCCAAATTGAAAATCCTTCGTTCATGAAAATCCCTCCTTAAAAATGTTCAAAAACTTCATTTATTGTCTGGCCAGAGTAAGGATCAAGCTTTTAATGAGCTTTTTCCTCAATGCTCCGAGAAACTTGGGAAGGCCAAGTACGTTAAGGTTCTTGTTGAGATAGTCCAGGCCTTCGGGATACTTAGTGATAATGTTTCTTTCTTCTTCCATTTTTGCTATCCTCCTATCCTCTGTAGCCTACTATGAACTCTGAAACAGCTTTCAGGTTCTCAGGGTTTGCATCGGACTTGAAAGTGCCCATCTTGTCCTGTGAAAGCACCAGTCCTCCGTCGAGTCCTCCGAGTCCGTCCACAAGAGCCTTTGCTCTTTCGACGCATTCCTCGGGAGTTCCTCTTCCGAGAAACTCCACAGGCATGCCTCCCAGGATGGCACAGTTCGGAAGAGCCTTTCTGACCTCGAAGGGATCGTCAGCTTCCGGATGCATGGTGATCACACCTTTCTTGTAATCCGCGAAGTGATCCCAGAAGGGCTTGCTGCTTCCTTCCATGAAGAGCCTGGTGGTCAGGTTCTTTTCATTGAGCACGTCCAGTTCATCCTTAAGATCAGGCCACAGCCAGCGGTCGAACTGCTTGCCGTTTAATATAGTGTGCACCAGGAGAGTGATATCGTAGTCATAGCACACTTTAGGATTCGGACCTTTTGTCCTTTTGAGTGCTGCCACACCCGGGACCTGGAACAGTTCATTGGATGCTGCGACAGCAGCATCCACTTTTTCAGGCATACGTCTCATGGCAAGAGACAGGTTCTTGATACCGAGTATGGAGTTGAAAAGGAAATCGACTCCCGGATAGCAAGGCACGACCTGTCCGTTGAACGATGCCAGACCGTATTCGGTTTTCAGTATCTTCTGGATGTTCTTGTAATATCCGAGGAATGCTTTCTGCTCATCGAAGCACTTCTGGATATCTGCCACGGAAATGCTTCCGTCCGCCCAGGAAGGATACTTCTTGTTCATACCTTTTTCCCAGATGAATTTTGTCGGGTCTTTGATATATTCATCCAGTTCATCAAGCTCTACGAGGGCGTTATCCTTGTATTCGATACCGTCATCCCTGATTATGTAAGTTCCGCCTCCAAGGTGATCTACGAGGCGAACGATATTCCTGACACCGAGTTCAAAGATAACATCGAAGTTGTACTTCTCCTGATGCTCTCTGATCACCTTGGTCATAATATCGTAGTTTCTGAGACCTTCGTTAAGAGTATATCCCCCGTCGAGTATCTTCCACGTAACGAAGAAAGACATATGGGGCACCCTGTCCGGTTTTTTGAATGTGGCCGCATCACGGAAGAGCTTTGTCCTGTATGCGACCAGTTCCTTGTTCGTCATCATTTCTCCTTTCGATAAAAAAAGAATGCGGAATAATTCCACATCCATTTTCATATAATTCAAAGGTCTTTGCCACAAACAAATTCCGTGATTTTGCCCATTATTATCTGCCTAAATAACGGGCTATTATTTCTTCTTTGCCGACAGCAGATGTACGTGTTTGACGTGCCGCACCACCTTCATGACCTCTTCCAGAGAAACTATGGCTTTGTATTCCATCCAGAACTGGATATCTGCAATGATAGAATAACAGAATTCCTTGATCCTGAGCTCGTAGTAAAGACCTTCGGAAAGTTCTTCCTTTTGTCCGGTGTCGGTAATAAAGAGCATCGAATAGGATCTGAATATATTTTCGAACTCCCGTTCGACCATGTCCATGAAGGGCAGCCAGTATCCTGCATTGAACAAAACCGTCAGAGTCTTCTTTCTCTGCTCAAAGTACTGTATTATGGCATCCTCGACTTCGAATCCCTTTATCTTGGATGCATGACCGTAGGCATTGCTCAGGATGAAAGATTGTCTGAGTCCGTGGGTAAAATCGGTCAGCACGGCATCAAGGACGTCTTCCATGCTGTAGAAGTGATAATTGTATGTAGACCTGTTCACTCCCGCTTCGGCGACGAGCTCCTTGACCGTGATCTCTTTGAGCTTTTTTGATTCAAGAAGTCTTACCAGCGCTGCGCAAAGTTTTTCTTTTCCTTGTTGATTGGTATTTCCCATTACTTCGACCTCCGCCGCTTAAGTATATTACATTCCGACATTTTGCACAATTTTACCGGGGAAAAAGCTGGGCACGGCCAAACGCAACAAAAAACGGACCCTTAATGGATCCGTCTTTCCTGGAGGCGACACCTGGATTCGAACCTGGGAATAAAGGTTTTGCAGACCTGCGCCTACCACTTTGCTATGTCGCCGAAAAAAATGGCGGGGGTAGAAGGATTCGAACCTTCGCATGACGGAATCAGAATCC
>CAYUGP010000015.1:0-15531 GCA_964444315.1 uncultured Oscillospiraceae bacterium
TACTCTCCCAGTGCTTCCAGTTCCGCAGAGGTCATCAGTTCCACATCTGCTTCGTGGGTCTGGCCGTTTCTCAGGAACGTTATGTGGATCACGTCGCCTGACCTGTAGCTGACAAGCAGGGAGTACATCTTGTTCATGGTGCCGACCTTGGTGCCGTTCACCGTGAGGATGACGTCTCTTTCCTGAAGACCTGCCCTGTCTGCGCCGCCGCCCTTGGATACGCTGGCCACGTAGATTCCCGTGGAGGATCCGTAGTACTCTTCAAGAGCCTCTTTGCTCACGGAGGTCTGCTGCTCTATGCCTATGGCAGTTATCCCCAGATATACCCTCTCGTATGATCCGTTGGTGACTATCTGCTCGATGATAGGCTTGACCACGTTGATGGGGATGGCAAAGCCCATGCTCTCTCCGCTTGAGGCTTTTGCTGATGCGACCCCTATAACCTGACCCTTGCTGTTGAGAAGGGGGCCGCCGGAGTTTCCGGAGTTGATGGCTGCATCTGTCTGAAGAAGCCCTTCCATTGTCGTTCCCGACAAAGACGACGAACTGGATACTGTTATGGTCCTGTCAAGGCCGCTTATGATGCCCTGGGACATGGATCTTTCGAAAGTGAGGCCCAAGGGGTTGCCTATGGCTGCGGCGTATGAGCCTATTTTCACCTGATCAGAGTCGCCCAGCTCTACGGGAGCAAGGCCGCTCTTGTCTATCTTGACCACTGCAAGGTCCAGCGTGGAGTCATTCCAGAGAAGCTGTCCCTCGAGGGTGCTTCCGTCATAAAGGCTTATGTTTATGGATTTATAGTCCCCGTCGTGAACCACGTGGGAGTTGGTCACTATGTATCCGTTGCTGTCAACTATGAAACCCGTACCTACTGCCTGGGCTTCCTGGGTATAGTCCCTGCTTCCGCCCCAGGACCATCCGTAGCTGTAACTGTATTCGTAGGTGCATGTGACGCTGACGACGCTGGGCATGACCTTTTCCGCTATGGCTTCAGCAAGTGTGTAATCTCCGCTTACGTTTATGGTTACATTTCCAGACTGATCCACGTCTACCGATGAATTCTCTCCCACATAATGGGCTGCATTGCCCACGTTCACCAGATCTGACGGATCACTGGATGCTGTCTTTGCATCGATCTTTTCCTTTACCCAGTCGGCGCAAAGTCCGCCTGCAAGACCGAAACCGAAAGACATTACCGCTATCAGTATCACTGCTATGATCTTTTTTCCGGTATTCATTTCCTATCTATTTCCTTCCTGTCATATGACAAACAGTTTGCTCGGACTGCTTCTGCTCAGGGTCTCTACGGAGATATCCCTTCCGCAGCAGAAGCCTTTGCTTTCCAGGATGTTGCTCATGGTCGCCATGGCCATCTCCGGAAAGTTGTTCTCCTGGCTCAGATGAGCGAGGAGCAGTTTTCTGTATTTGATGTTTCCGGCAAGGGAGTCTTCAAGGAGCATCCTCACCACGGCCTGCGCCGCCGCTTCATTGGACAAATGTCCGGCATCGCTGAGTATGCGCTGCTTGAGAAACCAGGGATACCTGCCTATCCTCAGCATGCTCTCGTCGTGGTTGCTCTCAAGGACCAGTATGTCCGCCTTCTTCATATAACGGAAGCAATCCTCCGTCACATAGCCCGTGTCCGTTATTATGGACACGCAGGCGCCGTCCTTTTCGAAAGAGTAGCCTATGGGATCCGCCGCATCGTGGGATACGGAGAAGCTGCTTATCTTAATGTCTCCTATGCTGAAGACTTCTCCGGTCTTTATCTCGCTGAAACTTCCGGAGCGGAGGCTCTGGGAAAGAGCTCTTCCCGTGGCTCCGTTGGCATAGACCGTGACGCCCTTTTTTGTAAGAGCAGGCAGACCCTGTATGTGGTCGCTGTGCTCGTGGGTTATGAGGACTCCTTTCGGGGTGTCCGTCACCCCGAAGGCCCTAAGTCCTTCGAGTATCCTTTTTCCCGAAATGCCCGCATCCACGAGTATGCTCACATTCTCTGATTTTACAAGATAGCTGTTGCCGCTGCTTCCGCTTGCGATACAGCCCAGTGCCAATCTCATCAAAACACCCGTATTATCGCTCTTGTTTGTGAAGAAAATATGTTAATATTATTAAGACTTATTGTACAATAATTCAGAGATATAGTTAAGGAGAGAGCTTTGAAAAAACTCGTAAATATATACACAGACGGCGCCTGCGCCGGCAATCAGAGCGAAGAGAACCTGGGCGGCTGGGGCTGTGTCCTGGAATTTGCCGGTATAGAAAAAGAGCTCTGCGGCGGAGAGGACAACACCACAAACAACCGCATGGAGCTCAAAGCCCTTTTAAGCGCCCTCACGGCCCTTAAGGAAGAGGGCCTTTCCCTTCGCATCTTTTCCGACAGCGCTTACCTTGTGAACTGCTTTCGGAACGGCTGGTACCTGTCCTGGGAAAAGAACGGATGGAAGAATACTAAGAAACAGCCGGTGGAGAACCAGGACTTATGGAAAGAGCTTCTGGCCCTTCTTTCAAAACACGAGTTCGAAGTGTTCCTTATAAAGGGGCATCTGAAGATACCGACGGAGAAGAACTACGAACAGTTCAGAAAGCACAACGGAGACCGCTTCTCCTTTGCGGACTTCGCAAAGATATCCGAATACAACAACCGCTGTGACGCGCTGGCAAACGAATATATAAAAGAACATCGCAAATAGGCGATGCTCTCTTTTTGTCTGTTGTTTCCTTTTGCTGCTACTTTTCCGGCACTGCCAGCTTTATGGCTCCCGGCACTATTTCCACGGTGAAATGGTTTTCGTAGATGATCTCGCCGTCGAGGGAGTAGGCGAATCCTTCCGGTGCGACGACTTCGACTTTCTTTGCCTGGCGGTAAACGACTATGTCCTTCATTACCGGATCGTCCAGATGCCTTCCTTCCGTATAGATGCCTATGATCTTCGGCACCTTGAGCCTGGAGATGGTCTTTACAAGGCAGACCTCTATGAGACCGTCGTCAGTCCTTGCTCTCGGAGCACACTTGAAGGAGCCGCCCACATACTGGCCGTTCGCAACTGTGCAGAGCATGAATACTCCGTCAGGGTTGAGAAGCTCTCCGTCTGCATAGACCTTCGCTTCGTTTTTCATGCTTTTTATGAGAGCCTTGAGTATTCCTTTGGTATATGAGCTCTTGCTTCCGTGCCCGGTCTTTTCCCTGTCCTCGTTGACGGTTATGGCCACTGTCGTATCGAAGCCGAAATTGACCACGTTGTTGGAGTAGCGGTCTCCTACTTTCAGAAGGTCAAGGGGCTGAGCCTTTGCGTGCATAAGCTTCTCTATATCTTCGAAGACTTCCGCTCCTCCGTAAGCCTTCACGAAGTCGTTCCCGCTGCCGCAGGGATAGCAGCTTACGCTCACATTGTCTGCTCCGACAACTCCGTTGAACACCTCGTTTATGGTGCCGTCTCCGCCGCAGGCTATGAATCTGAGCTCTTCTCCCGGATAGTCTTCGATGCATTTCTTTACATACCTCGTAGCATCCTGGACGGCTCTTGTCAGATACATGATGCACTGATCCTTTTCAGGAAGCGCTTCGATGGCGCTTCTGATCTTTTCTATTCCCTCGCCGCTTCCGGCCTTGGGATTTGCCACAAAAATGTACTTCATATACTTTCTCCTTTTTTCGGACAAAAAAGGGCTGCTGTCAGCCTTTAAGGCTGAGCATGCCCAGAACTATCAGCAATTCTCCTGCAAGATATGTGACCATGATGGTGAAGTGCTTCTTGAAGATGAGCTGCGGCCTTCTGTGATATCTGACCACGAAGAGGCAGCAGTCGGAAGCAAAGAACAGGGCAGCCCCTATGAGGGCCATGGCAGCTCCTGCATTGCGGTAGCTCATGAACTGAAGAAGGGCACACAGGTTCATGCAGCTGTTGCACAGGAGATAGAACCACATGGGGAATACCATCATCTTGGGCACCCCTTCCTTTACAAAGTTCATGATGAATATGCTTATCCCGAAGTAGACCAGGGCAAGGGGCACTGCAACGGGCCACAGTGCTTTGGAAAGGTCTATGTTTGGGATATAGGTCACGATGAAAAAGAAATGGGAGATCATAAAAGCTATGCCTCCCATAATGAACCATTTATTTCCTTTCGGTATCAAAAGAATGTCTCCGAGCCAGCTGGCGCAAAGAGCGAGAACGAGGAAAATATCTATGCTGTCCGTTGCGAAAATATAATATAAAGAGAGGAACAAGATCAGGAACGGTTTTGTCTTTGTTCTGTGATGATACTTGTCCAGCCAGCTGTGATACAGATGTATCGCGCTGAATACTGCAAAAAGTGCAAGGAACAGATATTTAAGCATGGCTTTTTCTAACCTTTCATGAGCTCCGTCAGTCGTTCAAGTTCTTCAGAGGAATAATACTCGACTATAATCTTGCCTCTCTTGGGCCCGCCTTCCACGGAGACCCTGGTGCCCAGGCCTTCGCTCAGGCGCTCTTCAAGCGCCTTTGTATCGGCATCTTTTTTGACAGCCGCTTTCTTTTTAGCCGCCTTCTTCTTGGGCTTGAGTGCCGTGTAGCTTTCTATCTGCCTTACGGACCAGCCTTCCTTTGCAGCCCTGGTAGCCGCCTCGATTTGAAGGCTCTCGCCCGCAAGACCAGCGACTGCCCTTGCATGCCCCTGGGAAAGACTTCCATTATTTACCAGTTCTTTGACTTCCTCCGGAAGAGTGAGCAGCCTCAGAGCATTGGACACATATGGCCTTGATTTGCCCACGACCTTTGATGTCTCCTCCTGGGTGAGTCCGTACTTGTCTATGATCTCCTTTATGCCTTCGGCCTCTTCGATGGCGTTGAGGTCTTCTCTCTGCATGTTTTCGATGAGGGCATAAAAAGCGTTGGTCCTCTCGTCGAGCTCCCTCACGATTGCGGGGATCTCCTTGAGTCCGGCAAGCCTGGCTGCGCGCCATCTTCTTTCCCCGGCTACCAGCTCATAGCCTTTCTTTGCGGGTCTTAAGAGTATGGGCTGGATCACGCCGTGCTGTTTTATTGAATCCGCAAGATCCGAAAGGGCTTCTTCATCGAAGACCTTTCTCGGCTGGCTGGCATTGGGCTTTATGTCGTTGAGACTGATGTACACGACGCTTTCCGCTGCTTCCGCCGCTGCGGCCTTGGGGAAACTCTTTTCGGCAGTCTTCTTCGGAGCCGCCTTTTTCTCCGCGGGTCTTTCTACGGGAGTAGGTGTCTGCAGGACGGCGCTGTCGCCGAACAGAGAGTCAAGGCCTCTTCCCAGTCCGCCTTTTTTACTTGCCATTTTTCTTTTCTCCTTTTAGGAACTCCTCCGCGAATGCCATATACGCCTTTGCGCCTTTGGACTTCGGGTCGTAACTGGTGATGGGGAGGCCGTAGCTTGGAGCCTCTGCCAGCCTTATATTTCTCGGTATGACCGTAGAGTACAGCTTGTCTCCGAAGAACCTCTTTACTTCCTCGGCCACCTGGATGGAAAGGTTGGCCCTTCCGTCGAACATGGAGAGGAGGACGCCCTGTATCTGCAGGTCCTTGTTGAAGCTCTTCTTTACGAGCTCTATGGTGGACAGGAGCTGGCTCACTCCTTCCAGTGCGTAGAACTCGCACTGGATCGGGACGAGGACGCTGTCCACTGCCGTAAGAGCGTTTATGGTGAGAAGGCTGAGTGACGGCGGACAGTCGACGAAGATGTAGTCGTAAGATCCCTTTATGTCGTCCAGCGCAGCCGCAAGCCTCTTTTCCCTTCCCTCTATGGAGATGAGATCGATCTCTGCCCCCGCAAGGTCAACGCTTGCCGGGATGATGTCCAGGTTGTCGACTACGGTTTTGTAGATCGCCTTATACGGATCGAAGCCGTCCTCTATGAGGAGATCATAACTGGTGTACTCCAGATCTTTTTTCGAGATGCCCAGTCCGCTGGTCGTGTTCCCCTGGGGGTCTATGTCCAGGACCAGGACTTTTTTCTTTTTCATGGCAAGACATGCTGCCAGGTTGATATTGGTGGTCGTCTTTCCGACGCCGCCCTTCTGATTGAATATCGCTATCGATTTACCCATTTTCCCTCCGTTGCGATATGAATATATCGTTTTCTTTATCCTTGTCGATTATATATTGTTTCACGTGAAACATCAATAGACGGAAAAAGAAAAGAGAACGTTTCACGTGAAACATTCTCTTATAACTCTTTTTTGTTTTATTTTCCGGAGTGTTTCACGTGAAACATTCCGCCCCTTACAGAGGACTTTTCGAAGGAAGGCCGGCCTTTCTCGGATACTTGGGTGGAGTGGTCATGACCTTTCTTACCACAACGAAGACATGTCCGCTCCCTTTGATCCCGTCAGGGACCGTCTTCTCGATCTCTCCTCCAAGGACTGATATCGCGTGCTCTGCAGCCTCTATCTCTTCTTCGGCTCCTTCTGTCTTATATGCTATGAAGACTCCGCCTTTCTTTACGAAGGGCAGGCAGTACTCCGACAGTGTAGACATGTTGGCTACTGCTCTTGAGACCACTGCATCGAAACTCTCCCTGTATGCAGGCCATCTGGCAAGGTCCTCTGCCCTCATGTTGAGTACGTCCACGTTTTCAAGGCCGAACTCATCTGCAGCCGAAGCAACGACTTTCAGCTTCTTTGCAACGCTGTCGAGAAGAAAGAATTCCTTATCAGGACAAGCTATGGCCAGAGGAAGTCCGGGAAAACCTCCGCCAGTCCCCAGGTCAAGGACCCTCTTTGCATTCCTGAATTCTTCAAGCCCCGTCACTGCAAGAGAGTCTCTGATGTTCTTCTCGTAGAACTCTTCCGGATCTCTTATGGCCGTGACGTTTATTTTCTCGTTCCAGTCCAGTATATATGTTGTAAGCTTCTTGTAAATATCTTCCATCATAGTTGCCTGCAGCTATCTTCTCTTCAGCTTTTCCAGCCATACCAGCAGTACGTTTATATCTGCCGGAGACACTCCCGATATCCTCGACGCCTGTCCTACGGACACGGGCCTTAAAGCATTCAGCTTTTCCTTCGCTTCGTTCCTTAAGCCTTCTATGGACATATAGTCCATGTCTTCCGGAAGAGCCTTCCCTTCCAGATGCTTGAACTTTTCTATCTGCATGAGCTGCTTGTCTATGTAGCCCTTGTACTTGATGCTTACCTCGACCTTTGTCCGCACGTGATAGGAAAGCTCCGGCCTTCCTGGGTCGAGTTCTTTCGTGTTCTCATATGTGAGCTCAGGCCTTTTGAGAAGCTCTGCAAGGGAGCAGCCGTTGTCCACCGGGCTTCCGCCTTCCCTCGTTATGATCCTGTTGGCGTCGATGGGTTTTATCTTCAGAGCTTCGAGTCTTGCTGTTTCGTCCTCCATGGCCTTCTTGTCCGAAAGGAACTTTTCGTATCTCTCATCGGAGACAAGGCCCAGGTCTCTTCCTTTTTGCGTGAGCCTTATGTCTGCATTGTCCTGGCGGAGGACCAGCCTGTACTCGGCCCTTGATGTCATCATCCTGTAGGGCTCGTTAGTGCCCTTGGTGATCAGGTCGTCGAGGAGCACTCCTATGTAACCTTCGGATCTGTCTATGATGAAAGGCTCCTTTCCGTCAAGCCACAGGGCAGCGTTGATCCCTGCCATGAGCCCCTGGGCTGCGGCCTCCTCATAACCTGAGGATCCGTTGAACTGCCCGGCGCAGAACAGTCCCGGGAAGCTCCTGTGCATGAGGTTCATCTTAAGCTCCAGAGGATCTATGCAGTCATACTCTATGGCGTAGGCCGACCTTACTATCTCTATGTTTTCAAGACCGGGTATGGTCCTGTAGAATGCATCCTGCACGTCTTCGGGAAGCGAGCTGCTCATGCCCTGGAGATACATCTCCTCGGTGCTGAGTCCTTCGGGCTCCACGAAGAGCTGGTGTCTTTCCTTGTCAGGGAACCTTTCGAGCTTGCTCTCTATGGAGGGGCAGTATCTCGGGCCGACTCCCTCTATGAGTCCGCCGAAGAGCGACGACCTTGAGAAGTTCTCCCTTATTATCCTGTGCGTCTCCTCGTTGGTATATGTGAGCCAGCAGGGCACCTGCTCCCTTGACACGTCTTCGTTCATGAAAGAGAAAGGCACCGGGAACTCGTCTCCAAGCTGTATCTCCATCTTGGAGTAATCAAGGGATGACGAGAGAGCTCTTGCCGGAGTGCCCGTCTTGAAGCGCCTTGTAAGGAGTCCCCTTCTTTTCAGGGCTTCGGCAAGTTCGATCGACGGAGAGAGCCCGTTGGGGCCGCTTTCAAAGCCCGTGTCTCCAATGAAGATCTTCCCTCCCAGGAAAGTGCCCGTTGCTATAACTACAGCTTTGCATGAATAGTAAGCACCGGTCTTTAAGAGAACTCCCTTTACTCCCGTCTCCTTATCCATGTCTATGTCTATGACTTCACCCTGGCGGAGAAGCAGGTTCTCCTGCTTTTCAAGGGTCCTCTTCATCTCTTCGTGATAACGCCTCTTGTCGGCCTGGCCCCTTAAGGAGTGCACAGCAGGCCCTTTGGAAATATTTAACATTCTGCTCTGGATGAAGGTCTTGTCTATGCAAAGACCCATCTGCCCGCCGAGAGCGTCTATCTCCCTGACCAGATGTCCCTTTCCCGTACCGCCTATGGCAGGGTTGCAGAACATGTTAGCAACTGCCTCTAGGTTGATGGAAAGTATAAGTGTCTTCTTTCCCATCCTTGCTGCGGCAAGGGCCGCTTCGCAGCCTGCATGTCCCGCTCCTATGACGACTATGTCGTATGTACCGAGATTCTTTATTTCCATTTCTTTATTTCCCGAGGCAGAAGCGTGAGAACACTTCATCTATGACTTCATCTCCCGCAGTCTCGCCTATGATCTCGCCGAGATAATCAAATGCGGCTTTTACGTTGACCTCTATGAAGTCCATGGCTTCCCCTGCGTCTATCATGGCTATGGCTTCCCTGGTTTCTGAGAGCGCTTTTCTCACCAGTTCCGCATGCCTTATGTTGGTTATCATTACGTCGCTGCTTCTTCTTATGTTTCCGCTGTCGACGAATTTTTCTATGGCTTCCTCTATCCTGTCTATTCCCGTCTCGTTGAGCATCGAAACCTCTATGCCCTCTTCTCTGAGCACAAGGCCTTTGTCTGCCTTGTTGAGAAGGGTGATGCAGGGCCTTCCCTCGGCCATCTTCATCAGCTCCCTGTCTTCGTCTGAAAGCTCCGTGCTTCCGTCCAGCACAAGTATGAGAAGGTCGGCCCTGTTGAAGGCATCCTTGCTCCTCTCTATGCCCATGCTCTCCACCAGGTCTTCTGAATCGTGTATCCCCGCCGTATCTATGAAGGAAATGGGTATACCTCTTACGGAGGCGCTCTCCTCTATGGTGTCCCTGGTGGTCCCGGGTATGTCGGTGACTATGCTCCTGTTCTCCTTGAGGAATATGTTCATGAGTGAGGACTTTCCTACGTTGGGTTTGCCCACAATAGCAACCTTAAGACCCTCCCTGAGTATCCTTCCTTCACCGCTGGAAGCGTTGAGTTTACTGAGTTCATCGTTTATTAGCGATAAACTTTCCCTGAAGCGCTCATAGGTAAGTATCTCTATGTCCTCATCGGGGTAATCCATGTTTACGGTTATGGACACAAGAAGGTCAAGGAGCTCTTTTCTTATCTCTTTTACCTTCTTTGAAAGGCTTCCTTCCAGCTGATCCACGGCAGTCTCGAAACTTCTGCCCGTCTTTGCTTTTATGAGGTCTATGACGGCCTCTGCCTGCGAAAGATCCATCTTTCCGTTCAGGAAAGCCCTTTTTGTGAACTCCCCTCTGTCCGCAAGAACGGCACCTTTTTCAAGGACCAGCGAGAGTATGTTCTTTACGGAAATATTGCCTCCGTGGCACTGTATCTCCGCCACGTCCTCTCCCGTATATGTATATGGAGCATCCATGTATACGGCAAGAGCTTCGTCTATGACATTGCCGTTATCCTGCACCAGGCCGTAGTACATATGCCTGGGCTCAAAGGAAGGTATCTCCCCTTTTTTGCTTCTGAACACTTTTTTGAGTATATCAAGAGCGCCGGGACCTGACATCCTGACTATGCCTATGCCGGCTTCCCCGTATGCAGTTGAGATCGCAGCTATAGTTGTGTTTTCCATAAAACAAAAGGCCGCACGAAATGGCGGCCGCAATGATCACTTCTTAAGTTCTATAACGACCCTTCTGTAAGGTTCGTCTCCTTCGCTTCTCGTCGTGATACCGTTCACGCTGTGGAGCGCGGTGTGTATGACCTTTCTCTCATAGGGGTTCATGGGCTCGAGCCTTGCGCTCTTGCCTGTCCTGAGGACCTTCTCCGCCAATCTGAAAGCGAGATTTTCAAGGGTAGCTTCGCGCTTTTCCCTGTAGTTCTCGGCGTCGAGTATGACTCTTGTATGCTCGCTGTCGCTCTTGTTTACAACAAGGCTAGTGAGATACTGAAGAGCGTCGAGGGTCTGTCCTCTCTTTCCTATGACCGTACCCGTGTCCTTTCCTTCGACGTCCACATAGACGCTGTCCTTGTTGACGGATACGGAAACGCTCACCTCTATGCCCATCTCACTGAAGGTCTTCTCAAGGAATTCCTTTGCCGGGTGTTCTTCCACGGCTGTGAGGTCACCGGGCTTAGTGCTTATATTTGCGTGGGTCACTTCGAGTTTGACCGCTTCTTTGTTTTCCTTCTTCTGTTTAGAAGATTTCTTTTTCCTGTTTTTCTTCTTTTCGGGAGCAGCCGCTGTTTCCGCAGTTTTTTCTTCTTTTAAAGTCTCGGTCTCTTTCTGCTCTTTTGGTGCTTCCTTGCGCGGCGCTTCTTCTTTCTTTTCCTTTTCTTTTACGATCTCTTCTACTCTGACCTTTGCAAGTTTTGAGCCTATGCCGAAGAATCCTTTGCTCGGCTCTTCGAGGACCGTAACGGTGACCTGGTCTTTGGTAAGCTTGAGTTCCTGAAGGGCAAGCTCTACTGCAGACTCAATACTGTCTCCCCATTTTTCAGAATATTTCATTATTCAGCCTCCAAAGCCTATCTCTTTCTGTTGAGTCTTTTTTGTACTTCTTCGTCTATTTCTCTTTCCTTGTCTCTCATCTTTTTTCTCTGCATGAAATAGAAGGACTGGATCATGGTAAAAACGTTACCTACTGCCCAGTAAAGAGCAAGTCCGGAGGGGAATGTACGTCCCATAAGGAAGATCATTATGGGGAAGAAATACTTCATGCCTGACATAGCTCCGCCGCTTGCTTCACCTGCCGTTGCAGTTGAGAAGTATGTGGTTATACCTGCAAGCAGGGGGAGTATCCAGTTATCGGGCTGGCTCAGGTCGGACACCCAGAGAAAAGCTTCGTGTACGGCTGCTGCCATAGCGCTTCCGCTCATGTATGTGAGGGGGTTCCTGAGGAGTGCGAAAAGTCCCAGGATGATGGGAAGCTGAATGATCATGGGAAGACATCCTGAAAGGGGGCTTACGCCTGCCTCCTGATATACTTCGTTCAGCTTTTCATTCATTGTTGTCTTGTCTGCTGCATACTTGGTCTGTATGTCGTTGATCTTAGGCTGAAGATCTGCCATTGCAGCAGTGTACTGGTTCTGCTTGTGATACAGGGGCAGCAGAAGAAGTCTTACAAAAAGTGTCAGTAAAATAATAGATACACCGTAGTTCTGTACGATATCGTAGATGAACTTCATAACGTATCCTATCAATCTAGCTAATAATCCGCCCATTTTTCCTCCTGATCCTATGGTACAGGATCAAATCCGCCCGGTTTGCCCGGACGGCATCTCAAAACTCTTTTCACTGCCAGCAGACCGCCTTTAAGTGCACCGTACTTCTGTATCGCTTCCAGTGCGTAAGCCGAGCAGGTAGGAATGAACCTGCAGCAGCTGGGAAAGCGCGGCGAAATATACATTTGATAGAATTTTATGAAAAATATCAGAATGTATTTCATATTATCTCTGCTTTCCTCATTGCGGCTTCAATAGCTTTTTTCACATCCGCACATTTCGAATCGTTTATGGCGGGTCTTGCTATCAGTAAAAAATCAAATCCTTTCGGCATATTTGTCTCTTTTTCTATAAGACGATAAGATTCTCTAAGAAGTCTTGCCGCTCTGTGTCTTTTAACGCTGTTTCCGACCTTTTTGCTTGCCAGAAAAGCCTTGCGGTTGTACTCAAGGCCGTTTTTTAAACACACCAAAACAGCATATCTGCATCCGGTAGATCTTCCCATACTGCGGAGCTTTTGAAAGTCTTCCTTTTTTCTGAGAACTCCGGTTCTTTTCATGAGAACATTATCCTCCAATAGCAAAAAGGACTCGCATTACTGCGGCCTTTATGCGCTGAGAGACTTTCTGCCCTTCTGTCTTCTTCTCTTAAGAACGTTTCTGCCGTTCTTTGTGGACATTCTCTTCCTAAAGCCGTGTTCCTTAGCTCTTTGACCTTTTTTCGGCTGATAGGTCATTTTTCCTTTTGCCATTTTATTTAGCCTCCTTTTCCCAAAACAATTTTGGGCATAGCTTAGTTATTATATAGATACGCATTTGCGTTGTCAATCAAAAAAGATTTTCCTCCGTGAAGCATAGATCTTAGTTTTTCATCTATTTCCGTGGCAGTTATGAATACCTGCACCTCACTCATGGAATTTATGAGGTACTCCTGCCTCTGTATGTCAAGTTCTGATAATACGTCGTCAAGGAGCAGCACTGCATTCTTTCCGGTTTCCTGTTTTATGAGACCTATCTCTGCAAGTTTTAAAGAAAGGGATGCTGTTCTCTGCTGTCCCTGGGATCCGTATGCCCTTATATCCATGCCGTTTACTTTTATGATAAGGTCATCCTTATGAGGGCCTGTACCTGTATATCCCTTAAACTGATCGTTTTTCAGACTCTTTTTAAGTTTTTCTATATATACTTCCTTAGTAACTTCTTTTCCGAAAGAAGATTCATATCCTATATCAAGAACTTCTTTTTCTCCGGAAATGTCTGAGTGTATCTTTCTGCTTATTTCAGAAAGTCTTTCAGTGAATTTATATCTTTCCTTTATTATCCTCGTGCCGTACTCTGCAAGCGACTCGTCGAATACTTCAAAAAGATTTTCATTTTTATTGTTTTCTTTTAAAAGGGTGTTCCTCTGTTTGAGTACTCTTTTGTAGTTGCCCAGATCTGAATAGTAGATAGGTTTTATCTGGCAAAGCTCCCTGTCTATGAATCTTCTTCTGCTTTCGGGACCTTCTTTTACTATCCTTAGATCGTCCGGTGAAAAAATAACTATATATACGTTTTCAAGAAGGTCTGCAGTCTTCTGGAGTTTTACTCCGTCGACCTTTATTATCTTTCCTCCTGGTTATAGATTATTTCTATTTCTGTTTCTTTATCTTCATCTTTAACGACTGCTTTAGTCCTTGAATACTCCTTTTCGAATTTTATCATTTCAGAATCTTTATTCGTCCTGAACGATCTTCCCATGCCCATTATGTAAAAAGACTCAAGAAGATTGGTCTTTCCCTGAGCATTTTTGCCAGTAATAATATTAAGCTTAGGATCTGGTTCTAAGCTTAATATTTCATAGTTTCTGAAGTTTTCAAGTTCTATGCTTTCAAAATACATCAGTCGACTGTGATCCTCACAGGAAGAACGAGATATGTATATCCGTTTCCTTCGACAGGTTTTATGAGGCAGGCGCTGAGGCTTGAACCGAGTTCCATGACTATCTCTTCATCACCTAATACCTTGAGTACGTCGAGAAGGTATTTGGAGTTGAAGCCTATCATCATATTTTCTCCCTGAACGTCGGCTCCTACCTTTTCGTTTACATATCCTTCTTCCGATCTTGATTCTATATCGAGGCTGTCATTTCCTATCTTTATCTTTATGAGGTTGTTTTTTCCTTCTTTTGCAAAGAGTGATGCTCTTTCTATTGAACTGAGCATATCCTCTCTGTTTACAGTTATCCTGGTGTTCCAGCTGGCAGGAAGTATATCGTTGTATTTGATGAAATCCCCTTCAAGAAGCCTTGCTATGACTCTGGTATCCTCTGTAAGAAATTCTGCTTTCTTTTCTTCGAATACCACGGATATCTCATCAGACCCGCTGTCTTCGTTGAGTATCTTGTATATCTCACTGAGTATGGAAGCCGGTATTATGAAACTCTTTTCTTTTCCTATGTTGCTTTCTTTTCTTACTATTGCCATTCTGAAACCGTCAAGAGCAACAGCTTCTATCTGGCTTCCTTTTATATTGAAAAGACAGCCTGTAAGTATACCTTTCTTTTCATCTATGCTTGCAGAAAATACAGTTTTGTTTATGAGGTCTTTGAATTCTTCCTTATTGAGTTCGAAGAAATCCTTTGAACTTACTCCTCCTACTAAAGGAAATTCATCTGCAGGAAGAGAAACTATATCAAAGTCAGATCCGAGGCAGTTGAGAGAAAGCTTTCCGAATTCCTTTTCCGTATCTATATTGACGAGTGAATTTGGAAGTTTCCTTACTATATCTCCAAGGAGCTTTGCAGGTACTACTACACTTCCGTTTATAGAGTTCTGAACATCAAAGGATGTTTCTATACTCATATTGAGATCGGAAGATGTCATTGTTACTCTTCCGTTTTCAGTTGTTATGAGTATTCCTTTTAAAATAGGGATAGTTGTTCTTACTGATACTGCTTTGCTGCAGGTGTTGATGGCTCTTAAAAGAGCTGCCTGTGAACATGTGAATTTCATAAAAGACCTCTTTATTAATATATTATCTTGCTGATGTAGATGTTGGTCTGTGGAAAATGTGGAAAAGCTGTTATAAGCTTTGATTATCCGGCATTTCAGCTGTGGAAAAAGTGTGAATAAATTTCTTCAGATTCCACAGCTACCTGTTTGCTATCTCCATTATACCATTGAAGGCCAGCTTGAGTTCTTTTGAGTATTTTATTTCTTCCTCGATTACCTCAACGCTGTGCATCATACTGGTGTGATCCTTGCCTCCGAAGAGTTTACCTATGGCAGGATATGAAAGACCTATCTCCTTTCGAATGAGGAATACCGCAATATGCCTTGGGTATGATATATTCCTCGATCTCTTTGATGAATCGAGATCTTCAGTAGTTATGCCGTAGTATTCGGCAACTGCGCTCTTGATCTTTTCCGGAGTCAGAGTTTTTTTGTCGTCGCTTATGACATCGGAAAGTACCTTTCTTGCAAGCTGCACTGAAATAGGCTCTCCTGAAAGAGCAGAAAATGCAAGAACTCTTGTGAAAGCACCTTCAAGCTCACGTATATTGTTATGTATGCTGTGGGCAATAAGGTCGAATACCTCTATTACCTCAGGCTGGGATATATCGACGTTTTCAAGGGCTGCCTTGTTTTTGAGTATGGCCATCCTGGTCTCGTAATCGGGAGGCTGTATATCGACCATGACTCCCCATACGAACCTTGATACCAGTCTTTCCGGTATGTCGCCTAGTTCTCTCGGAGGACGGTCAGATGTGAAGACCATCTGCTTGTTTGCTGCTCTCAATGCTTCAAAGGTGTTGTAGAGTTCCTCTTCTGCCA